>NZ_JBVKCG010000002.1:0-235345 GCF_055634995.1 Streptomyces sp. NPDC111744 | reverse complement strand
GGGCTCGTGGCCGGCGTGGCACTCGCGTTGGTGGGGGAGACGGCCGGGAAGGTTTGCGTACCGCTCGGGGTCATGATGCGGAAGCCGCCGGTGTCGTCCGGGCTCGTGGCCGGCGTGGCACTCGCGTTGGTGGGGGAGACGGCCGGGAAGGTTTGCGTACCGCTCGGGGTCATGATGCGGAAGCCGCCGGTGTCCGCCGGGGACATGGGCTGGCCGGCGCCCGGGGTCATGACCCGGAAGGAGCCGGTGTCCGTCGCGGGCACCACCGGTATGGCACCCGTCTCCGTCACGGTCACCGCCGGGAAGGCGCCCGTACCGGTCAGGGCGTCGGTCCGGAAGGTGCCGGTGTCGCCGTACTGGCCGGACATGCCGGCGGGGGCCGGCCACTGCTGCGTCGGGACCCGTGCCGCGGGCGTGGGCCAGGGGGACCGCGCGGCCGGCGCGGGCTGCGCGACCGGGGCGGACTGCGGGGCGGGCGCGGGCGGTTCGAGCGCCGCGATCGTGCGCTGTCCGGTGCGCTGGGACAGCAGCTCACGCGCCTTGGCGATCTTCAGCTGGTTCTTGGTCTTGGACGTGCCCGGCGCCTGGCGCTGCGGCGTGGCGACGGCCGGCAGCGCCCTGGGCGCACTCGACGGTCCCGGCGGCAGCGCCGCGGGGGACCCGGCCGTCAGTTCCAGCTTCGGGCGCTCGGTCAGCTCGCGGACGACCTCGACGTCGCTGTTCGCGGCCGGTCCCGCGGTCAGCTCGGGCCGGGACGGGTCGGAGCCGTCCAACTGGCCGAGCAGGTCGGCGGCCACGGCGCTGACGGGCCGCCGCGGGCCGGGCCGCGCGGGCTGCCGGTCGGAGGGCAGCGCCGCCGGGACACTCGGCCCCAGTCGCGAGCGCGCGCTGTCGAACCACTCCCGGGCGATGTTGTCGAGGCCCGGGTCGTCACGCCGGGGCCGCTTGAACAGCGGGACACCGCGGGACCGCGAGCCCCCGTTCATCGCACGTGTGGCGTTGTAGTTCCCGGTGGCGTTCTCGGCCTGGTCGTAGAGGCTGTCGATCCGCTGTCGAACCTCGTCACGGCTCTCGGGCGCCATGGGGGTCGTGCTCCTTCCGTGCTCCGCCTACCGAGTTAGCTGTCGGGTTCGGGCGGGTCGATCCGGAAGGCATGCCCTACGGCCCTTGCCCCTAAGGGCAGTTGGCCGATTCACCCCGTGGTTCGGTTGGGTCCCCGGCTCCGGATCGCCCCGCTGGGCACCGGATTCGGCGGAGGCCGCGCGGCCCGACGGGATTCGCCGGGGGGAGCCGAGCGGCTTGCCCGTCAACTTAGCCAACTTGTGTCACTCGTGTGAAGGTTGACGTGCGTAATGTCCGATACGTATTTGTGATGTTCGTCGTAGCGTTCGGGACAGACCGCCGCCCTAGGGGGCGCTTCCTGTGAGGTCACCGTGAATTCGCGGGACCGTTGAACACGGTGGCGCCACGCTGCGTATGTGACGGGGGATTTCCATGTCCGGCCGACCACGACACGCAGGGAAACGACCTTGAGACCCAACAGGCGCAGACGCCCGACCGGCGCACAACGCGCGACCTTCGCAGCGGTCGCCCTGATGCTCGGCGGCGGAGTACTGGTCGCGGTGAACGTCTACGCCTCGGCCACCGAAGGCGGTTCGGACCAGCAGTCCGGGCAGATCGCCACCGGCCAGGTGCTGTCCGCGCCCACCGTGTACTGCCCGGACATCGGCAGCCGGCTGACGGACGTGCCCGACGGGGCCCGGGCCGACGTCGACGGTGAACTCGCGCAGCTGGACCAGCAGATCGCGGCCGCCTACCAGCAGCTCAAGGAGTCCGCCGCGGCGATCCAGCAGAACCCCGGCCTCGCCGACCGGACGATCCTGGATCCGCTGAAGGGGAAGCGGTCGGAATCCCTCCAGCGGATCGCCGACGCCGTCGACCGCGAGGGCGACCGCCCCCAGGGCCTCGACGACCTCGCCGCGTGCACCCTGCGTTCCTCGGACCAGAGCGGCGGGCAGTCAACGGCGCCGCAGGACAGCGCCACGCCGAGCCAGGGCGCCGGCGCCAGCGCCGGTGCCGGCGGCCAGGGTGGCAACGGTCCGGTCGCCGCCGACTATGCCGACATCACCACCGTCCAGCCCAACGTCACGACCCCGGCCGAGCAGCCCGGCGGCTCCACCGGCACCTTCGCCTCCAGCTGCGGTGTCAACGCGAACGGCCTGTTCAATTCGGACAACGTGATCGTCGCGCCCGGTGTCTCCAACGGCGCCCACCACTTCCACGACTACGTCGGCAACCAGTCCAACAACGCGTTCGCCAGCGACGACGACCTCGCGAACGCCGACACGAGCTGCGCGGACCAGGGCGACAAGTCCACGTACTACTGGCCCGTACTGCGGCTGCAGAACGGCAGGCAGGAGCGGGACGCCGGCAAGCCGGGCGGCGGCACCGAGGGCAACGCCGGTCAGATCGTGACGGCGAAGGAGGTCACGCTCACCTTCGAGGGCAACCCGAGCTCCAAGGTCACCGAGATGCCGCGGCTGCTGCGCATCATCACCGGCGACGCCAAGGCCTTCGTCAACGGCCCGGCCAACGCCAACGCCTCCTGGAGCTGCACCGGTTTCGAGGACCGGCAGCTCAAGGACAAGTACCCGCTCTGTCCCTCGGGCAGTGAAGTCGTACGCACGTTCAAGTTCCAGAGCTGCTGGGACGGCCGGAACATCGACAGCGCCAACCACCGCACCCATGTGGCGTTCGCCGCGGCCGACGGCAGCTGCCCGGCCGGTTTCCGGGCGATCCCGCAGCTGGTGCAGCGCATCGTCTACGACGTCGACGCGCCGAGCCTCCAGGACGGCGGCCGTACGGTCCCGCTGTTCGCGGTGGACTCGTTCCCCGAGCAGCTGCACAAGCCGGTCACCGACCACGGCGACTTCATCAACGTCTTCGACGAGAGCCTGATGCGGAAGATGGTCGACTGCATCAACTCCGGCCGCACCTGCGGGGCGGGGGCCGACGAGCAGCCGCCGTCGCAGAGCGCCGATCCCGGCCCGTCCGAGTCGGCGAGCCCGGAGAACCCGCCGTCCGACACGAACCCGCCGTCCGACACGAACCCGCCGTCCGACACGAACCCGCCGTCCGACACGGCGAGCCCGGTCACCGAGCCGAGCGACACGGCGCCCCCGGCCGACCCGCCGGCCGAGTCCGAGAGCGCCCAGCCCTCCGAGCCCCCGGCCGACCAGCCCGCCACGGGAACCGCCCCCACCGGCAACACCGGTCTGCCGAGGGTCTACACGAGCAGTTCACCCAAGAAGTCGTCGGGCACCACATCGGGTGGCGGTGACATCAGCCGGCCGACCGAGCGGCCCGAAACCTCGACCCCGACCAGCACGGCGAGCGCGGCCGCTGCCGCTCCGGTGGGTCAGGAGACCCCGTCGACCGCACCCCAGACCGAGCCGCAGGCCGTCCAGGGCGGTCTCGCCGAGACCGGCGCCCACCTCTGGCCCGCCCTCTTCGGCGGACTGCTGCTGGCCTCCGGGTTCGTGCTGCTGTGGCGCACCCGCTGGACCTCGTCCTGACGCAGCCGACGCGACGCCGTCTGACCCCTGCCGGGGTCGGACGGTTCGCAGTGTGCGCTGGGCGAGATTGAACGCGGGGAGCATCTCGTCGTGCTCCGCGCTGCGCGCCCGCTGGACGTGAAGGTACGGTACTTCGCCCCGCTGGTCTGGTCCTCGGCGGCCACGAACGCCCGGAGCACCGCACGGGCGTCACCGCCGCCCGGCTTTCGGGTCGACACCCGCAGAAAGCCGATGGCCCCGGCGGGCTGGTGGCCTGTCCGGCGGATCATGCCGCAGACACGGTGCCTGCCACGCCCACCTGCGGCGTTGTCGTCACTTGCCGACGTCCCCCAGCCTTCGGCCGGAGGTGCCCCCACCGCGTCGCCCGCCGCGATGGAGGGTGCCCCCGTGCGAGCTAGTTCGAGCGTGGTGGAGGCTGATGTCCACGCCGCCTCCGCCCTGGAACTGCACGCACAGGACCCCGCTCGACCCGGCCGAGACGTACCGCGGGCTCACGGCCGGCCTGGGCCAGACGGCACCCCCTGCCCGTTTGCCGTCGGCGGGCTCCGCGCGGCAGGGTGCCGGTGTGTCTACCTTGCTGATCGTCCACCACACGCCCTCACCGCACTGCCAGGCCATGTTCGAGGCCGTGGTCTCCGGGGCGACGACCCCGGAGATCGAGGGGGTGCGGGTCGTGCGACGGGCGGCCCTGTCCGCCACGGCCTCCGACGTTCTCGCGGCCGACGGCTACCTCCTGGGCACCCCGGCCAATCTCGGTTATGTCTCCGGCGCCCTCAAACATTTCTTCGACCAGATCTACTACCCATGCCTGGACGAGACGCAGGGCCGTCCTTTCGGCGCCTATGTGCACGGCGGCAACGACGTCACCGGCGCCCTGCGTGCCCTCGACGCCATCACCACCGGCCTCGGCTGGCGAGCGGCGGCCCGGCCGGTCACGGTGACCGGCGAGCCGGGAAAGGCCGACATCGAGGCATGCTGGGAACTCGGGGCGACCGTCGCCGCCGGGCTCGCCGACGACGCCTGACGTCCTCTCCGTCACCTCGTTGGACGAAGGTGCGGGCGGCGGGTCCAGGGCACACGATGGGACGAGGCCATGTCGTCGATCCTAGGGAGCGTCGGATGGCAGCGCATCGGCATGCCTCCGGGCCGCCCGCGAACGAACTGCTGCGGGAGTGCGCCCGTGAGGTCGTGGACGTCGCCGAGGGCATCCGCGAGGTCTGCGCACGGAGCAGCTCCGTCCTGTTCGCCCCGGCGCTGACCAGCTCCGCGCGCCGTCGCCCGCGCACCGGCTACGCCGCCCGTTGGGCGCTGCTGCGAGCGCTCACCAACCCGCAGGGGCTCGGCGGTTCGGCGATCGTGGCACCGGACGGCATGGGCCGTCTGCTCGGCGCGGCGGGGGAGGCGCTGGGCCGGGAGAGCCTGGCCGCGCTGGTGGCGGTCACCTCGCTGCGACTGAGGGTCGCCGCCGTCCTGCTCGACCACCCCGAGTTCGGGCACGACCCGGGCATGCGCAGGCTGACGGCCGCGGTCACCGCCGACCACGACCGGGAGGCCGTTCGTGCGCTGCGGACCCTGTTCAAGGACCAGGGTGCCCAACGGGCCCTTTCCGGACTGGCCCCCATCCTGGCCGAACTCCTCGCCACTCGCGGCCTGCTGGACGAGGACCCGATCAACGACGAGACCGCCTGGGCGCTCCTCGCCGGCCGTGAGCTGACCGCCGGCCCGGTGCGAGGCATCAGCGCCGCCCGTCCCTCCGTCATGGATCGGGATGAAGGCGCCGTCCAGGCCGTCGAACCGTCCGCCTGGCAGGCCCAGGGCATCGCCACCGAGGGCTCCCTGCTCGCCTTCCTGCGCACCATGGACGTCCTCGCCACCGACGGCCGCGTCCTGGTCCAGGAGGTGCGAGGTCCCGACGGTGTGCTCCGGTACGTCGTCGAGGCGCCCGGCACGGCCCCCGGCCGCCCCCGCGGCGACTCCCCGCAGGACTTCGCCGGCGCCTGGCGCAACCTGTTCATGACCGACTCGCCCTACACCCGCTCGATCCTGCTGGCGGTCCGGGAGCACGGCGTCCCGCGCGGCGCCGACCTCGCGCTCGTCGGGCACGGCGAGGGCGGCACCGCGCTGCTGAACCTCGCGCAGGACGACGAGTTCTGCCGCGCCTACCGGGTCACCCACGTGGTCGCCGTCGGCTCCCCGATCGGCGACAGGAAACCCGCCGACCCGCGCACCTGGGTCGCCGGCATCACCAACCGGCACGACATCGTCCCGGTCCTCGACAGCCGTGGCGCGGGCTCCGCGTTCGACCCGCACCCCAACCGGTACCGGGCCGACTACACCGGCCCCGACCACGAGTTCCCGGGCTGCCACCTGCTCCGCGTCTACATCGACCACCTGGAGACGGTGATCCCACAGGTCACCCAGGACGTCGACCAGGCACTCACCCCCTATCGCGGCCCGGTCGAACGCACCCGTGTCTACCGGCTCAAGGACCGCGCCTGCCCGCCCGAGGGTTACCCCCTGCTGACCGTCCCCACCAGCAGCGTCCCCACCTCGGCGGGCCCGGTCGACGTGCCGGTCCGCTACTACGACTCCTCAGCCGCCCACCTGTGCTACCCGGTCGACACCGACGTCGCCCGAAGCCTGCTGCCGGACGCCACCTGGATGGCCCCCACCCGCCTCGGCCGCCGCGCCCTCGTCGTGCTCTCCCTCTACGAGCACCGCTGCACCACCATCGGCCCCTACTCCGAACTCGGCCTGTCCGTCGTGGTCGACGACCTGTGGCGGCCGCACGCCTACGACCTGGCCAGGGACCTGCTGCGCCGCGTCGACCTGCGCCGCACCGGGCGGTACGTCGTCGCGCTCGCCGTCGGCACCCAGGAGGCGCGGGCGGTGGCCGAGGAGCTCTGGGCGCAGCCGGCCGTGCACGGATCCGCCGAGGTCGCCCTGCAGGGACACGAACTGCGGGTCGAGGCACCGGAGCTGGGCCTGAGCGTCGAGGGCAGCCCCGGCCCCGGTGTGCGCTGTCCGGAGGCGGACTGGGTGCTCTACGGGCGCCGGGGCGACAGCGCCGTACGCACCCTGGTCCGTGCCGCCGGCCGACCGCGTGTCCACACCCGCCCGCGGGTACGGCTGCGGCTCGACGGCGGGCACGGACCGCTGGCCCGCCACCTCCAGATCCTCGAACTCGACACCGTCCGGCCCGGGTTCGTCCTGACCAGCCCACGGTTCATCGCCCACAGAAGCGCCGGCGCGCTGCTGCCGCGCTGAGCCCGAGAACAGGTGCGCCCCATGGTGACCCAATCCCGTCCCGCCACCGCCGCCCCCGAACTCCTCGCGTACGTCAACGACTTGAGAGTCGATGCCGACCGCATGGACGGCTATGCACAGCGGCTGCGCGGTGCCGCCGTCACGCTGCGCGGCTGCGCCGAGGCACCGGAATGGAGCGGAGCCACCCTGGAACGACAGGCGTCGGCCTGCGCGGCCGCGGCGGCCCAACTGCGCTCCGCGGCAACGGCATTGCTGACACATGCCACACAGTGACCGGCACCCGCCCGGGCCCTGGCCCGGACCGGTCCGCGGCCGTCGTCCCTTCGACGGCTTTCGCACTTCCGGGCAGTAACGGCCTTGCCGCCCGGGCGGCGCGCCGGGCGTCAGCCGTGCAGCGCGGCCTCCAGGGCCGGCAGGCACAGTCCAGGGCCCTGACGGTGGCCGCGCGCCCGGTGCGGGAGAGGGCGGTGACCGCCGCAGTCCTGGACGTCGACGTGACGGCTCGGCACGGGGGCCGGGCCGACGGGTTCGCCGTCCGTTGACAGCACCAGGACGCGACGGCCGCCCCAGGCCGCGGCGTGCAGCAGACCGTTCTCGGGGTCACGGGCGATGAGGTGCCGCCTTCCGTCGCGGGCCCTTTCCCCGATCATGCGGCGCCACCCCGGCGACCGCATCCCGTGCCGGGCGCCCCGCCCTGGGCACGCCGCGGCCCGGACCTCGCAAGAGGCCCGGGCCGCGGGGCGGGACAGGGAGCGGGGTCAGCCGGCCGGGGTGGTGTGGGGTTGTTCCGGACCGGGCTTGGGACGGGTGCGGGTCCAGGACGGGTCGGCCGCGAGTTCAGGCGTGGGGGGATGGTTCATGAGACGACGGGCTTTCTGAGTGTGTGGCGGAAGTCAGTCCGGTGCCGTCGACAGCTCGGCCCAGACGACGCGTGCGGAGGATCCCTCCGGTGCGACCATGACGCCCCAGTCGAGGCTGAGCGCGTCGACCAGGAACAGCCCGCGCCCGTTCTGCTCGTCGGGTCTGGCCTGCCGGGGCACCGGGACTGTGAAGCTCCCGCTCTGGTCCTCGACCTCGATACGGATCCGGTCAGGGGCGGCGTGCACCCGGCATATGATCCGCCGGCCGGCCGAGTGGACGATCGAGTTGGTGACCAGTTCGGAGGTCACCAGGACCGCGTTGTCGCAGGCCTCCTCGCACACGCCCCACGAGGCCAGCAGCTCGCCCACGCTGCGGCGGGCGTTGCCCACCGCCCGCGGTGTCGGCGCCAGGTCGAACGCCAGGCTGTGCGGGAGGGGCCGGTCCCCGGAGGCGAACCGGTCGAGGCCTTGCGGCCCAGGGAGTCGACCGAGGCGTTCGCCTCCGGGTGGTCGGGGAATGCCCGTCGCGTCAGACGGGCGGTGCGGTCCCTCGGCACCGGCCGCGAGAGCCGGTCGGGGCAGACCGGGTATCCGGTCGTCGGGCAGCCGGTCGAGCGGCTGGGGGAGAGAGGGCGGGGCCATCGCCGTACGCCTTTCGTCCGGCTTCGCAGCGTGGGGGGCTGGGCGGTCGCATCCGCCCCGGGCCGCCCGGGGGCAGACGACGACCCGCGCCTGGACGGCACCGGATCGCAGCTCAGTCTCCCCCAACTGGACCGCTTCGCCTGCTCCTTGGTCGGTCGGAGCAGTAGGTCCACTCTGGCATCTGCCAACATCGCCTCGCAACCGGCAAGTTGAAAATTGCAAGAAGTGAAGTGCATGCTGCTCCCGACAAGAAGTGATCGAATGAGTCCGTGACCGATCACGAGCGCGTGAGACGGTGTCCCTGAAACCCGCTGTGAGGGGGTAGGGCGTGACCTCGGAGACCGACTGGGGCGGTGCCCCTTCCGTCCTGCGCATGATCCTCGGCCGGCAGCTGGAGGAGATGCGGACCCGGGCGGGCCTGACCTACGAGCAGGCGGGCGCCGCGATCGGGGTCAGCCACTCCACGATCCGCCGGATGGAGGCCGCCAAGGTGGCCCGCCTCCGGCTGGCCGACGCCGAGAAACTCCTGCAGATCTACGGCGTGACGGACCGCCAGGAGCTCGACACCTTCCTGCAGTCGGTGCGCGAGGCCAACAAGCGCGGCTGGTGGCACTCCTACCGCGATGTGATGCCGGACTGGTTCGCCGCGTATCTGAGCCTGGAGCAGGCCGCGTTGCAGATCCGCGCCTACGAGAACCAGTTCGTGCACGGCCTGTTGCAGACCCGGGAGTACGCGGCCGCCCTGCTCGGCGCGGGCAACCCGCACGCCCCGGCCGAGGCCACCGAGCGCCGGGTGGCCCTGCGTATGCGCCGGCAGGAACTGCTCACCCGCGAGGCGCCGCCCAGGCTCTGGGTCGTGATGGACGAGACGGTGCTGCGCTGGCCGGTCGGCGGCGCCGGGGTCATGCGCGCCCAGATCGACCATCTCATCGAGATCAACGGGCTGCCCAACGTCACCTTGCAGATCATGCCGTTCGCCAACGGCCCGCACCCGGCCATGCGCGCGGGTGCGTACCACCTCTTCCGGTTCCGGGCCCGCGAACTGCCCGACATCGTCTATCTCAACGGCCTGGTGGGCGCCGTCTACCTGGACAAGAGCGAGGATGTCGTGGTCTATCGCGAGGCCCTGGACCGGTTGGGCGCCCAGGCGGCGCCCGCCAGGAAGACCGAGGTCATCCTCGGTGCGATTCGCGAGGAGCTCTGACGTGCACCACCCCGTACACAACGGCATCCCGTCCCGGCAGCTCGGCGCGCGCGGCTGGTCCAAGCCGTGGAGCGACGACGCCGGCGGAGCCTGCGTGGAAGTGAAGAAGCTCGCCGACGGCCGGGTCGCGGTACGCCAGTCGACCGACCCCGACGGCCCGGCGCTGGTCTTCACGCCCCGCGAGATGACCAGTTTCCTGTCCGGTGTGAAGGCGGGTGACGCCGACTTCCTGATGTGAACCGTGTTCCTGGAACTTCCTTGCTATAGCTGATCGTTCAACAACGGCCCACACCTGTACCCCCCGAAGTCCCCCCGCACCCCCTCACCTCACCCGAATGGGAGACACGGCGTTGCCCGACAACGGATGGCCGGCCGACCGCATCGACACCGAGAACGCGCACTCCGCCCGGATCTACGACTACATCCTGGGCGGCAAGGACTACTACCCCGCCGACCAGGAGGCGGGCGACGCCATGTCCCGGGAGTGGCCCGCACTCCCGATCCACATGCGCGCCAACCGCGACTGGATGAACCGCGCCGTGCGCTGGCTCGCCGAGGAGGCGGGGATGCGCCAGTTCCTGGACGTGGGGACCGGCATCCCCACCTCCCCGAACCTCCACGAGATAGCCCAGGCGGTCTCCCCCGACTCCCGGGTCGTCTACGTGGACAACGACCCCATCGTCCTCACCCTGTCCCAGGGCCTGCTCTCCAGCACGCCCGAGGGCAGGACGGCCTACATCGAGGCGGACTTCCGCGACCCGGCGGCCATCCTGGACGCCCCCGAGCTGCGTGACACCCTCGACCTCGGCCGGCCGGTGGCGCTCACGGTGATCGCCATCGTGCACTTCATGCTCGACGCGGACGACGCGGTCGGTGTCGTACGACGGCTGCTGGAACCGCTGCCCTCCGGCAGCTATCTGGCGATGTCCATCGGCACCGCCGAGTTCGCGCCCGAGGAGGTGGGCCGGGTCGCCCGCGAGTACGCGGCCCGCAACATGCCGATGCGGCTGCGGACCATCGACGAGGCCCACGAGTTCTTCGAGGGCCTCGAGCTGGTCGAGCCCGGCATCGTCCAGGTGCACAAGTGGCACCCGGACGGCACCGGCGAGGAAGGCATCCGCGACGAGGACATCGCGATGTACGGGGCGGTCGCCCGCAAGCCGTGACCCCGGGTTCCGTGCCGGGGCCCGGCTCACCTTCCAGGCCCCGGCACGGTCGTCCGACGGGTACCGTGAGGGCATGAACAGCACGCGCGTCACCCGGCGGATGCAGGCGCCCCCGGCCGCCGTCTACCGGGCGCTGCTCGACCCGGAGGCGGTCGCCGCCTGGCGGGCACCGGACGGCATGACCGCCCGGGTCCACGCCTTCGACGCCCGGGAGGGCGGCGAGTTCCGGGTGTCCCTCGACTACGACGACCCCGGCCGCGCCGGGAAGTCCGGCGGCCACACCGACACCTACCGGGGGCACTTCGCCCGGCTGGTCCCGGACCGCCTCGTCGTCGAGGTCATCGACTTCGAGACCGACGACGACGCCGTGCACGGCACCATGACGATGACGACAGCCCTCACCGAGGCCGGTGGCGGCACGGACGTCGAGGTCCTGCACGAGGGCATCCCCGAAGGCGTCCGCCCCGAGGACAACGAACTGGGCACCCGGATGGCCCTCGACAACCTGGCCCGGCTCGTCGAGGGCCGGGAGTGACTCAGGCGTACGGGTCGAAGGCGATCCCGGACGGCATCGAGTAGGACAGGTTCGACTCGAAGGAGCCGTCCTTGATCTTGATCGTGGCGTCGCCGAAGTCGGCGTTCATCAGCTTGTCGCGGTAGCCCGCCGGATAGCCGTTCCAGCCCACCAGACGCGGGAAGAACCAGCCGCCGGTCACGTTCTCCGGCGGGTCGTCGTTGGAGTTGGCGAAGCGGAAGTCGTGGGTGGACAGGCCGTCCTTGTGGTACACGATCTTCGGGTGGGTGCCGTCGAACCGGATCGCCGAGGCTGCCGCCACTTGGTAGCTGCTGTGCTGCGACACCGAGACGTACTGCACCTGGTTGTTCTGGATCCACACGATGACGTGTTCCCAGTCGTGCCGGTGCCCGATGGCCGCGGGCCCGTAGGTCGCCTGGTCCTTCTCGAAGTAGCTGGCGTACATCACCGCGCACCAGCCGTTGTTGCACTTCTCGCGGGAGTAGGTGTTGGCGTTGGCCAGCTGCGCGTAGTCGTGGCAGTGGCCGTTGACGTCACCACCGAGCGCCAGACCGGGGTTGAGGGTGCCGTCGGCGCCGATCGCGGCGGTGGTGTAGCAGCCGTCGCCGTCGTAGTCGTAGGCCGGGGAGAAGGTCTGTTCCAGTCCGTCGGCGTTCTGCGGCAGCAGCGTCAGGACATCGGCGTGCGCGGTGGCGGGCACGGCGACGACCAGCGCGAGCGCGCCGAGAGCGGCGGCGATGGCCTTGCGTAGCGTCCGTCTGCGGGTGGGGGACTGCAGGTCGGGCATGTCGACTCCCTGTCTCTGAAAGGCGATGCGGAGTCTGGCATTCGAGCAATGGTCGAGACCACCCTCACGACTTAACTTTGACCCAAAGATAATTGAACAGCAGACTCAACTCCCTTGCTGTCAAACACTGTTGACCCGCTGTGAGTCGTCCGGGCGCGCTTGCCGTGCGGGTCGGCCCGACGCCAGGCTTCTCGTCGGCTCGCCCCCCACGACCCGAAAGGGAGCCCGGTGAACGACAGAGACATGCCTTCGCCCGCGCTGAACCGGCGCGGCTTCCTCGGCGCCGCCGCCGCGGCCGGGCTGCTCGGCACGCTGCCCACGACGGCCGAGGCGGCACGGAACACGGCCGACGACGGCCCGGTCACCACGGAGTCCGGCCGGGTCACCGGAGTCCAGGGCGGCCTGCGGGGCGTCACCGTCTACAAGGGCATCCCGTACGCCGCCTCCACCGCTGGAGCCAACCGCTGGCGCCCGCCGCAGCCGGCCCCGTCCTGGGACGGGGTACGCACCGCCGACTCCTGGGGGCCGGCCTGCCCGCAGCCGGTCACGGGCATCCCGGACGACCAGGTGCCCGAACTCGGCGAAGACTGCCTGAACCTCAACATCTGGACGGCGGCGACCGGTTCGGGGGACGGCCGCCCCGTCCTCGTCTGGCTCTACGGCGGCGAGCGGGCCCTGTGGTCCGGCCAGGAGATGTACGACGGCTCCCTGCTCGCGGCCAAGGGCGTGGTCGTCGTGACGATCGACTACCGTGTCGGCCCGCTCGGCGGTCTTGCCCACCCCGAGCTGACCGCCGAGTCCGCGTACGGCGGCTCGGGCAACTGGGGGATCCTGGACGCCGTGGCCGCGCTGGAGTGGGTCCGGCGGAACATCGCCGCGTTCGGCGGCGACCCGGACCGGGTGACCCTGGCCGGCTGGGCGCAGGGCGCGTCCTTCGTCAACATCCTGCTCGCGTCCCGGCTCGCCGAGGGGCGCTACCACCGCGCCCTGCTCTCCTCCGGCGTCCGGTACACCAAGGACCCGGCGCTGGCCAGGGGGGCCGGCCGCTACCGGACGCTCGCCGACGCCGAGGCCAACGGCACCGACTTCGCAGCCCTGCTGGGGGCCGACAGCCTCGCCGAACTGCGCGCGCTGGACGCCGGCGACCTCGTCGCCCGGGCCGCCGCCGACGCCTCCGCCGACTTCGGCCATGTGCTCGACGGACACGTCCTGCCGGACACCTACACGGCTGTGCTCGAGGCCCGAGCCGAGACCGACGTGCCCGTCCTCACCGGCGTCTGCAGGGACGCGAACGGCGCCTCGCCCGGCCTGAAGACGTCCCTCGACGCGTTCCAGGCGTACGCCCGCTCCGAGTTCGGCACGCTGGGGCTGGCCGACACCTTCCTGGAGCTGTACCCGGCGGACGGCGACGCGGCGGCGGCGGCCCAGCAGTACAGCGCCTACGCCCGTGACGAGGAACGCGTCTCCGCCTTCCTGTGGGCGACCCAGTTCAAGGACACCGCGGGCAACTCCGGCCCCGTCCACACCTACTTCTGGACCCGTGTCCCGCCCGGCCACGACGCCACCAACCCGGTCATCGGCCCCGAGGTGACCGGAGCCTTCCAGGGCTCCGACGTCTACTACCTGCTCGGCTACCTCTACGGCACCGACCGCCCCTGGACCTCCCAGGACTACGACATCGCCGACACCACCGCCTCCTACGTCGCCCGCTTCGCCGCCACCGGCGACCCGAACGGCAGCTCCCTGACCGACTGGCCCGCCCTCGCCACCGACACCCCGCGGACGATGGAACTCGGCGCCGACTTCGGCACGGTCGCGGCGGCGGACAGCGACGCCAAGTTCACCTTCCTGAAGTCAAACCTGGAGTCACAGAGCAAGGAGTTCTGAGGACCGGGGTTCTGAGGCCGGGGTTCCGAGGGCCGGGGTGCCGGGGCCGCTCACGGCCGGGCGGCGCCGTGGCCGAGGATGCCGTGGTGGCGGCGGTGCTCGGTCGTCGGAGTGAGGTGCAGGGCGATCAGGGCCGCGTCGTCGCCCAGGCGTCCGCCCACATGCGCCAGCAGATCGCGCCGCACGTGGTGCATCAGTGCCTCGGGAGCGGCGTCCGTCCACTGCGCGACCCGCTCCACCAGCGGGTAGAAACGGCCCTGCGCGTCCCGCGCCTCGACGACACCGTCGGTGTAGAGCAGCAGGGTGTCGCCCGGCTCGAAGGAGAACACGTCCAGGGTGTGCTCGGTGCCGCCCGTGCCGTGCACCCCCAGCGGCGGCGACGGATGCAGGCTCGGGACGGTGACCGCGTGCCCCGGGCTCAGCAGCAGGGGCGGCGGATGGCCGCAACTGGTCATCCTGGTGACCGGGTCCTCGTCGGGGATCTCGACCAGCAGCGCGGTCACGAACCGCTCGCCCGCCTCCTCCACGGGCTCCAGGTCCGCCGCGTAGCGCTGCACGCTCTGCTCCAGGGCGGCCGCCAGCTCCGGCAGGGTGACATCCCGGTGGGCGGACTCCCGGAAGGCGCCGAGCAGCAGCGCCGCCTCCCCGATCGCCGACAGCCCCTTGCCCCGGACGTCACCGATCAGGACCCGGACCCCGCCGTCGCGACGGGTGGCCGCGTACAGATCGCCGCCGATCTGCGCCTCGTCCTCGGCGGCCAGATACAGCGAGGCGATCCGCAGCGGGCCGATGTGCTCGGGCAGCGGCCACATCAGCACGTGCTGCGCGGCCTCGGCGACCGTGCGGACCTGGGCCAGCTGGACGCGGCGCCGCTCGCGGACCGCGCTGTAGATCACCACGATCACCGAGAGCAGGACGAGGGTGATGATCTGCACGATGTGGTTGGCGGTGGTCAGCCCGCCGTGGAACACGGCGATCACCACCTGGGCGGCCACCGCGAGCGCCCCGACCAGCGCGGTCGTGCGAGGACCGGCGAAGGACGGGGTGAGCGCGGGGGCGATGACCAGGGTGGGGCCCAGATGGATGTCCTCGGGCGAGCGCAGGTCCACCACCATGATCACCAGGATGAGCAGCACCGGGAGCACCAGCAGCGCGTGGGACGACTGCCATGACTGCCGAAGCCCCGCCGCACTGCTCTGCCGGCTCCCCATGCCCCCAGCGTGCGCCACGCCGGATCGAGCGGCCACCCCGAGCGGTCCTCGGCCCTGTCGTCACGTTCCCGTCCGCCCCGCGACGCCATGCACGCTCCCCCAGCCTCCGGCCGGGGGACCCCCAGAGCACGCACCTGACGCCGCGAGGCCGCCTCCGGGCCACGACGGGAATGTGACGACAGGACCCTAGAGGTTCACGCTCCGCATCCCGGACTCGTCGTAGCGCTCGCCCGCCGCCTTCGGTATCTCGGCGTCGATGCGGGCCAGGTCCTCCTTGGTCAGTTCGACGTCGACGGCGCCGGCGTTCTGCTCCAGGTAGGTACGGCGCTTCGTGCCCGGGATCGGGACGATGTCGTCGCCCTGGGCCAGCACCCAGGCGAGGGCCAGCTGGGCCGGGGTCACGTCCTTCTCAGCGGCGATCTCCTTCACCTTGTCGGCGAGCCGCAGGTTCGCCTCCAGGTTGTCGCCGGTGAAGCGGGGACCGGTGCGGCGCCAGTCGTTCGCGTCGAGGTCGTCGGGGGAGGAGAACCGGCCGGCCAGGAAGCCACGGCCCAGCGGGGAGTACGGCACGAACCCGATGCCCAGCTCACGGCAGGTCGGGATCACCTCGTCCTCCGGGTCACGCGTCCACAGCGAGTACTCGGTCTGCACGGCCGCGATCGGGTGGACCGCGTGGGCCCGCCGGATCGTCTCGGGGCTCGCCTCGCTCAGCCCGATGTGCCGCACCTTGCCCTCGGCGACCAGCTCGGCCATGGCGCCGACGGTCTCCTCGATCGGCACGTTCGGGTCGACGCGGTGCTGGTAGTAGAGGTCTATGTGGTCGGTGCCGAGACGCTGGAGCGAGCCGTGCACCGAACTGCGGACATGTTCGGCCGAGCCGTCCTGGCGGCCGACGGTGCTCATGTCACCGGGGACGGCGTTGTCCATCCGGAGGTTGAACTTCGTGGCGATCACGTACTCGTCCCGGTGCCCCCGGATCGCCTCGCCGACCAGCGTCTCGTTGGTCAGCGGCCCGTAGAGCTGCGCGGTGTCGAGGAAGGTGATCCCGAGGTCCAGCGCGCGGCGGATGGTCCGCGCGCCCTCTTCCTGGTCCGTGGTGCCGTAGAAGGCGGACATTCCCATGCAGCCGAGGCCGATGGCGGAAACCCGTAGATCTCCCAGATGGCGCTGTCGCATGTGACTCCCAGCCCTTCCTGCTCATTCGTTCCTGGTTCCGGTCGGCTCGGGCCCCCACTCCATGGAGCGGCGGTTTCCGGCCGTCGGCATCCCGGGGCGACGCCCGGCGCAGTGGACGCTACGACTTCAAGAGCACTCGAAGTCAAACGGGCGGCGCCGCCGATCCGGTACATGTAGACCCCAGGACCGTGATCGCCGCCCAGCCTTCCGGGGAGCCCGCATGTTGCTGCGCCAGCTCGAATACCTCGTCGCGCTCGCCCGGGAGCGCCACTTCGCCCGGGCGGCGGCCGCCTGCCATGTCTCCCAGCCCTCGCTGTCCGCCGCGATCCGGCGGCTGGAGCACGAACTCGGTGTGCCGATCGTGCGCCGGGGCCGCCGCTACGAGGGCCTGACCCCCGAGGGCGAGCTGGTGCTGGCGTGGGCGCACCGCATCCTCGCCGAGCGGGACGCGCTGCGCCAGGAGCTGTCGGCGCTGCGGGACGGCCTGACGGGCACCCTGCGTCTCGGGATCATCCCCACCGTGGTCCCCGTCGCCTCGCTGCTCACCGGCCCCTTCTGCGACCGGCATCCGCACGCCCGGGTGGCGATGGAGTCCCTGTCGTCCGCCGACATCCGGCGTGGCCTCACGGACTTCGAGCTGGACGCGGCCATGACCTACCTGGACGACGACGAGCTGCGACAGGTCCGCCGTTTCCCGCTCTACGAGGAGCGCTACGTCCTGCTCACCCCGGTCGGCGGCCCCTTTGGCGACATGGTCACCGCCACCTGGTCCCAGGCCGCCGCCCTCCCGCTGTGCCTGCTCGGACCGCGGATGCGCAACCGACGGATCATCGACGAGTGCTTCGCCGCCGAGGGCGCCGCACCGGTCCCGGCGATCGAGTCCGACAGTGTGGCAGGGCTCTACGCCCACCTCCCCGGCGGCCGTTGGTCCAGTGTGATCTCCCACGCCTGGCTGCACATGTTCGGTGTGCCGGCGGGCATGCGCGTGGTCCCCCTGGCGGGCCCGGCCCACGGTCCGCGGGTGGGCCTCGTGGTCGCCCGCAGCGAACCCCAGTCCATGCTCGCCGAGGCCCTGGTGAAGGTCGCCCGTCAGGCGCGGCTGCGGGACGCGCTCGATAGCCTGCTGACCGCCCACCTGGACGGCCGCGACTGATAGGCGCGGGCTATGACCACATAACAAAGTTCGCTTTGACCTGCGCAGTTGCCCCCGAGGATCGTGAAGGCAAGCCATCCGCAACGGAGTTGAGGAGCCGCCACCATGGCCAAGGTGCTCTGCGTCCTGTACGACGACCCGACCGACGGATACCCGAAGACCTACGCCCGCGACGACATCCCCGTCATCGACCAATACCCGGGCGGCCAGACCACCCCCACCCCCGAGGCGATCGACTTCACCCCGGGCCACCTGCTCGGCAGCGTATCCGGCGAACTCGGCCTGCGCTCCTTCCTGGAGAAGGCCGGCCACACCCTCGTCGTCACCTCCGACAAGGACGGGACGGGCTCCGTCTTCGACCGTGAGCTGGCCGACGCCGACGTCGTCATCTCGCAGCCCTTCTGGCCGGCGTACCTCACCCCGGAGCGGATCGCCGCCGCCAGGAACCTCAAGCTGGCGATCACCGCCGGCATCGGCTCCGACCACGTCGACCTCGACGCCGCGATCGCCCACGGAGTGACGGTCACCGAGGTGACGTACTCCAACAGCATCAGCGTCGCCGAACACGTGGTGATGATGATCCTGGGGCTCGTCCGCAACTACCTGCCCTCGCACCAGGTGGTGCTCGACGGCGGCTGGAACATCGCCGATTGCGTGAGCCGTTCGTACGACCTGGAGGGTATGCACGTCGGCACGGTCGCCGCCGGCCGGATCGGTCTCGCGGTGCTGCGCCGCCTCGCGCCCTTCGACGTGCAGCTGCACTACACCGACCGCGCCCGGCTGCCCGAGTCCGTCGAGCGCGAGCTGAACCTGACGTTCCACGAGAGCGCGGCCGCCATGGTCCCGCACTGCGACGTCGTCACCGTCAACGCGCCCCTCCACCCGGAGACCGAGGGCCTGTTCGGCGACGAACTGATCGGCACGATGAAGCGCGGCGCGTATCTCATCAACACCGCGCGGGCCCGGATCGCCGACCGGGACGCCGTCGACCGGGCGCTGCGCAACGGGCAGCTGGCCGGGTACGCGGGCGACGTCTGGTTCCCGCAGCCCGCGCCCGCCGACCACCCGTGGCGCACCATGCCGCACCAGGGCATGACCCCGCACATCTCGGGCTCCAGCCTCTCCGCGCAGGCCCGCTACGCGGCCGGCACCCGGGAGATCCTGGAGTCCTGGCTCGCCGGCCGGCCGATCCGCGACGAGTACCTGATCGCCGACGGCGGTGGGCTGGCCGGCACGGGAGCCAAGTCGTACTCCGTCAGGACCAGTTAGGAGTCGAGCCGGACCGGCAGCTCGAAGAGGTCGTTCTGGGTGACCACCGGCTTGTTGCGCAGCTCCGACGCCGGAACCGCGAGGTCCAGGCCGGGGAAGCGGTCGTAGAGGGCGGGCAGCGCGACGCCCGCCTCCAGCCGGGACAGGGCCGCGCCGGGGCAGACATGCGGGCCGTGCCCGAAGGAGATGTGCCGGTTCTTCGACTCCCGGGTGATGTCGAACTCCCCGGCACTCGGCCCGTGCGCCTGTTCGTCGCGGCCGATCGCGGCGTACGACACGATCAGCGCGTCGCCCGCCGGGATCACCCTGTCGCCGACCGGCACGTCCTCGGTGGCGAAGCGGATCAGCACATGCGAGGTGGGGGTTGACCAGCGCAGGGTCTCCTCGACCACCGCCGACCAGTCCACCTCGCCCGAGAGCACCTTGGCGCGCTGGCCGGGGTGGGTGGAGAGGTTGACCACGGCGTTGACGATCAGGGAGATCGTCGTCTCGTGCCCCGCCGCCACCATCAGCTGCAGGGTGGAGACGATCTCCTCGTCCGTGAGGTGGTCGCCGTCCTCGGAGGCCAGGATCAGCGCGCTGGTCAGGTCGTCGCCGGGCTCGGCCCGCTTGGCGGCCACCGTCTCCGCCATGATCTGCGCCAGCTCCGTGAGGGTCGCGACGACCTCCGCGGGCGGGGTCTGGGTGGAGAAGAACTTCTCGAACAGCACCTTCAGACGGGGGAGCCTGGCCTCGTCGATGCCCATCAGGTCGGCGACCACGTACATGGGCAGCGGATAGGCGAAGGCCGCTTTGAGGTCGACGGTCTCCTGGTCCGCCGGGAGCGCGTCCAGGAGATCCTGGGTGAGCTTCTCGATCCGCTCCCGCATCTGCTCCACCCGGCGCGGGGTGAGCGCCTGCGCGACCAGCGCGCGCATCCGGCGGTGGTCGGCGCCGTCCACGGTCAGCATCGAACGGCCCGGGTTGGCGAGCCCGATCAGCGGCCAGTCCGGCGGGATCTCCCCGCGCTGCCAGGCACCCCATACATTGATGTCCTTGACCAGACGCGGGTCGGTGAGCAGTGCCTTGGCCTCGGCATGACGGGTGACCGCCCACACGGGCACCCCGCCGGGCAGTTCCACGGCGGCGAGCGGACCGGCGGCGCGCAGCCGCGCGCTCTCACCGTCCAGGTCGGTGACGAAGGGGTCGAGGGCGATCCGGGCGTGTTCGGTACCGGTCGTCATCGTGACGTGCCTCCCAGGGCAGGGTCGGAGTACTGCGCCAATCGGTGCTGTGCCTGACCGTCGGTGTGGATTACAGGGTGGGTACGGGCGTGAACCGGACGGGAAGCTCGGTCAGCCCCCGCAGCCAGGGCGAGGGCCGGCGGGTGAGGGAGTCGGCGGGCACGGCCAGGTCGATGTCCGGCAGCCGGTCGAGGACGACCTCGATGCCGGTCCGGGCGATCACCTCGGCGACCTCCTGCGCCGGGAACGGGCAACGGTGATCGCCGTGCCCGAAGGAGAAGTGCGCGTTGTTGCCGCCGGTCAGCGCGGAGGCGTCGGTGCGGACCTGCGGATCGGAGTTGGCACCCTGCAGCCCGAGCAGCAGCAGGTCACCGGCGCGGATGCGGCGGCCGCCCAGCTGGGTGTCGCGGGACGCCCAGCGGCCGGCCACGTTCTGGGTGGGGGTGTCCTCCCACAGCACTTCGTTCATCGCCTCGGCGACGCTGTTGCGGCCGCCGAACAGGGAGGCCGCGAACCGGTCGTCGGTGAGCATCAGGCGCAGCGAGTTGCCGATCCAGTCGGCGGTCGGCTGGTGCCCCGCCGCCATCATCACCATCAAATCCTGGGCGATCTCCTCCTCGCTGAACCCGCTCTTGTCCTGGAGCATCCGCGACACCACGTCGTCGGCCGGGTCCGCCTTCCGGTCGGCCAGCAACTGCGCCATGGAAGTGGCCAGATGGGTCTGCCCGGCGATCGCCCGCTCACGCCCGTCGATCATGTCGTTGAGCGCGGTGACCAGGCCGGGGCCCTCCTCGTCGGAGAAGCCGTACAACTGCGCGAGCACCCGTACCGGCAGCAGCATCGCGTACTGGCCGACCAGGTCCGCCTCGCCGCTGGTGCACAGCCCGTCGATCAGCTCGTCCGCGAACCGCTCGGCATGACCCCGCAGTTCGAAGGGGTCGACGGCCTCCAGCGCGTCGCTGATCATCCCGGCGCGCTCGCGGTGCCGCTCGCCGACGGTGTAGAGGATCGACGGCTGCTTGCGGCCGATCATCGGCAGCAGCGGCCAGTCGGCGGGGATGATGTCCCACTGGTTCCACAGGTCGGAGTCCCGGCTGAACAGCACCGGATCACCGGTCACCTGGTGCAGCTCGCGGTAGCCGAGCACCAGCCAGGCCGGCACGTCCCCGTCGAGCATGACGGGGACCACGGCGCCGTGCTCGCGCCGCATCTCCCGGTACAGACGCGCGGGTTCGGTCTGGAACCGGGGGCCGCTGAGCGGCACGGCTTCGGGGGTCACACGAACTCCTGTCGGGGCAGGTCCGCCGGTGCCGAGGGGCCGGCGTACCGGTTCTTGACGTGCTGGACCAGCGTGATCAGCACCTGCTTGCCGGACTCCCGGGACCGGGCGTCGCAGTTGACCAGCGGGATGTGCGGGTCCAGGTCCAGCGCGTGCCGGACGTCCTCGGGTGTGTGCACGGGGCCGCCGAAGTCGTTGCAGGCGACGACGAACGGGGTGCCGTGCTTCTCCAGCCGGTCGATGGCGTACCAGGAGTCGTCGATCCGCCGGGTGTCGACGAGCACGACCGCCCCGAGGGTGCCGGAGAACAGCCGGTCCCACAGGAACCAGAACCGCTCCTGGCCGGGCGCCCCGAACAGGTACAGCACATTGCGGGCGTCCAGCGTGATCCGGCCGAAGTCGAAGGCGACGGTGGTGGCGGACTTGCCGCGCACCTCGCGGATGTCGTCGATCTCCTCGCCGGCCTGGGTCATCGTCTCCTCGGTGTTGAGGGGACGTATCTCGCTGACGGAACGGACCAGGGTGGTCTTGCCGACGCCGAAGCCGCCCACGACCACGATCTTGAAACCGTTGTCGGCGGAGGCACCCAACGGGGTGCGCGCGTCAGAGGTTGCGGAGTCCAACGAGCACCTGCTCCAGGATGTCGGGGTCGGTGATGGCCGGCCGGTGGGGATGGCGGGCGCTGACCCGGCCGGCCGCCTGCAGGTCGCACAGCAGGACCTTGGTGATGCTCACGGGCAGCTTCAGCTCCGCGGCGATCTCCACCACCGAGGTCGGGAACTCGGCAAGCCGTAGGATCGCCGCGTACTCCGACTGCATGCCGGGGGCCGGCTCCGACTCGGCGACGACCAGCGTGACCAGGTCGAAGGGGCTGTCGGGTCCGGTGCTGCTGCGGCCGCCGGTGATGGTGTACAGGCGGTCGGGAGCGTCGTCCCTGCCGGGCCTGCTCATGACGTGCGGGGTGGCGCGGTCAGGTGTTCGCCGAGCTGCTCGACCAGTTCGCTCATGTTGTGCCCGACCAGCCCCGGGTCCGCGTCCTCGCTGGTCACCACGGCCAGATGGGCGCCCTCGCCGGCCTCCACGATGAACAGCACGCCTCCGTAGAACTCGGTCATCGCCGACCGCACGCCGCCGCTGCCGTCGCCGAACTCGACGGACGCCCCGTGCGACAGCGACTGGATGCCGGCGGCGATCGCCGCGAGCTGGTCGGCCTGGTCGACGGAGAGCTCCGGAGTACGGCAGAGTTTCAGCCCGTCGCGGGAGAGCACCAGGGCGTGCCGCGCGCCGGGGGTGCGCTCCAGGAGGCCCTCGATGAGCCAGGTGAGCTTGTCGTCGGCGGTGGTCGGGCCGGTCATGGAGTGGTGTCGCCTTCCGGGTGCGCGTGTGGGTGGGACGTGGGCTCGGGGCCGGACTCCGGGTGGGGCGCGGGGGCCGGGTCGTGCGCCGGAGTGGGGGTGTACGGGGCTGTGGCGGCGTCCGCCGCGCCCGGGACCTCGACGGAGTCCGGTGCGCGGAAGGCCTCGGCGGGGTTGTCGGGTGCTCCGGGGACCTCGGCGGAGCCGGTCGCGGCCGGGCGGACGGCCTGCCGGAAGCTGTTGAAGCGGGAGGCGCGGAGCCGGGCGTCCTCGGCGGCCGGCGCCGGCCGCGGCTCGGCCGGCTGGGGCGCCGACCTGCGCTCGGCCTCGGCGAGGGTCCGGCCGCGGCGCCGCCTGGGCAGTCCGGTGGATCCGTCCTCGTCCTCGTCGGGCTCCGCGGACTCGTGGACGGGTGTCGGGTCCGGCGCGGCAGGCACCGGTTCGGGAGACTCCGGCTGCTTCGGCAGCGCGGGTTCGTCGGCGACCGGGCGGGTCAGCAGGTCCTGCGGGACCAGCATCAGAACCCCGGTGCCACCGCGGGCCGACGGCCGGAACGACACCTTCAGACCGTGCTTGCCGGCCAGCCGGCCGACCACCGCGAGGCCGAGCCGGGTGCCGGTGAGACCGCCCAGCCCGGAGGTGTCACCCGCGACCGCCCGCTCGGCCCGGCGTAGCTGCACATCGCCCATCACCAGCCCGCTGTCCTCCACGGACACGATGACCCCGGCCGGCACCTCCTCCACATAGACGTGGACCTCGGCCGTCGGGGGCGAGAAGTTGGCCGCGTTGTCGAGGAGTTCGGCGAGCGCATGCATGACACCCTCGGCCGCGTGGCCGGTGACGGCCGTCTCGCTCACCGAGTGCACCCGCACCCGGCGGTAGCCGCTGATGCGTCCCATCGCACCGCGCAGGATGGACTCCATGCTGATCGGACGCGCCCAGCGGCGGCCCGAACGCGACCCGGTCAGTACGGCGATGGAGTCGGCGATCCGGCCCGCCTGGGCCGTGCGGTGGTCGAGGTGCAGCAGGTCGGCGAGCACGTCCTCGTCGGTGTGCCGCTCCTCCATGGCCCGCAGGTCGGCGAGGGTGGCGGTGGCCAGGGCCTGCATCCGGCCGGCCGCGTTGCCTGCCGCGGCGATCGCCGCGGCCCGCTCCCGCGAGGCCTGTTCCAGCTCGGCGGTGAGCCGGGCGTTCTCCTGCCGGTACCGGTCCAGCTCCTGGCTGCTGCCCTCCTGGATCCGCGCCCGCTCCTGCTCCAAGGAGTCCGCGAACTCGTTGCGCTGCTGGGCCAGTTCGTCGATCAGCCGCTGGTGCTCCTGGCGCGCCTCCTCGGTCGTGCGGGCCTGCTGCTGGAGCAGCCGGCCGAAGTCCTGGCTCACCGTCTCCAGCCGGCGCCGGGCGCGCCGGGCGGCCCGCGCCGAGTGGACGGCCCAGGTCACCGCCGCGCACAGCACCACGGCGGCCGCACTGGCCCCCAGGGCGAGGGGCGTGCGGACCGAGGCCGGCGCGGCGGTCACCGTGGCGACGACCACGAGGGCCGACACCACCGCGGTCAGCGCGAGGGTGGGAACGAGCGTACGAAGGGCAGGTCGATCGCCGGGGTGCGTGGGCGCGGTCATCGGTCCGGTCTGGTCCTCGGAGAGGGTAGGGATGTTGTTCCGGTGAAGGAGAAGTGACGCTCGGTGCTGAACTGGCCGTCACTATACGAGAGTTCGTGATCGAAACAGAACAGTTCAGGTCTCCTTGCAGGAAAGCGCTGCCACGCAGGCGACTTGCTGTGTCCCGACTGTGAACGAACCTACGAATCGCCTCGCGTGAGCGCGTCCGCCACCACGGCGGCCGCCTCCTTCACCAGCGCCGAGTCGGCCTGGGCGGCGGCGTCGGTGTGGGTGGAGAGGACGGCGACGACGACCGGGGCACGGCCCGGGGGCCAGGCGATCGCGACATCGTTGGCGGTGCCATAGGCGCCCGTTCCGGTTTTGTCGCCGACGGTCCAGTCCGCGGGGAGCCCCGCACGGATCCGCTCCCCTCCGGTGGTGTTGGCGAGCAGCCAGCCGGTGAGCCGCCGCCGGTCCGCGCCGTCCAGGGCACCCCCGACGACCAGCCGCGCATAGCTGGTGCCGATGGCCAGGGGAGAGGTGCTGTCCGTGACCCGGCCGGGCTCCGCGGAGTTGAGCTCCGGCTCCCACCGGTCGAGCCGCGTCACCCGGTCCCCGATCGAACGGCACAGCCGCGTGACCGCCACCGGCCCGCCCAGTTGCTCCAGCAACAGGTTCGCCGCAGTGTTGTCGCTGTAAGAGATCGCCGCTCCGCACAACTCCGCGACGGTCATTCCGGCGGCGAGATTCTCGGGTTTGCCCGTGATGGGCGCGCCGCCCGACTTCTGGACATCGCTCTCGTCGTAGTGGACGACCTCGCTCAGCACGTCCTCGTCCAGGTCCCGCAGCACGGCGGAGACCGCGAGCGTCTTGAACACCGAGCAGATCGGGAAGAGTTCGCCGGGGCGGTGCTGGACCCGGGCCCCCGAGCCGGTGTCCCAGGCGAACACCCCCAGCCGGGCCCGGCCTTCGCGCTCCAGTGCCCGGAATCTGCTCGCGGTGTCCGGAGTCGTGCGGGCGGGCAGCGCGGCTCCCAGGGCCGCGGTCAGCACAATTCGCCGCGATGGCTGCTGCATTACCACTCCTTTACCGAGGTTTCGGAGGGGGGGACGCGGTCACTCCCCTGGAGGTTGCGTCGTGGGCGGGTGATAAACCCGACGCCGGTATCCAACCGGCAGTAGCTCCCGCATCGTCGCAAATGATCCGAACGTCTCTACGATGCGCGTGGAACGGCCGGGAAGAGGAGAGCCTCTTGAGGGGCGCAGGTCCGACGGCAGGGGCCGGTATCGAGGGGGCGATGCCTTTCATGACGGGGAACGGAAGCTGGGGGACGGCGGCCGCGCGTGCGGCCCGGTTCGTGCGGCGCACGCTGCGCGACGAATGGCACAGCATCGTGGTTGAGCCGGTACGGCAGCTCGTACGGCGTGGTCTCTCCGGGGGCGTGCTGGCGTTCGTGGCCGCGTTCGGTGTCATCTTCTTCCACGACATCGCCCAGCACCCCTTCGGCAGAAGGCTGGTATGGCACCTCGGCGGTGTCACCGCCGACCTTCCCCTGTGGCTGTCCCTGCTGCGCACCCCGATCTCGCTCTACGTCCCCGCGCTCGACCTCCCCGTCTGGGCCGGCATCACCCAGCTCTTCCTCGCCTTCGCCCTCGCCGAACTCAGCCTGGGCCGCGCCCGGACCCTCGCCGTCGCGTACCTCACCACCCTGGCCGGCACCATGACCGCCCGTGTGATGGTCGCGCTGGGCCCCGGCTGGTGGGGCTTCGGCCTGCCCCCGGAGGCCGGCCGGATCCTCGACACGGGGCCGTCCGCCGCAGTGGTGGGCCTGTTCACCTATCTGGCCGTGGTCCGCCGTGCTCCCGTCGTCTTCGCGTTGACCGGCGGTTCGATGGTGTGGGAGTCCATCGCCGTACCGAACCTCGCCGGCCGCGAGCACCTGATCGCTGTGGCCTCGGCGATCGTCCTCGGCCTGCTGAACGGCCGCCGGCTCCGGGTCCCCGCCCGGCTCGCCGAGCGCCTCGGCACCCGTCCGGCCCCGCCCCGGCCCGACCCGCCCGTCCACCGGCCCGACCCGCCCGTCCACCGGCCCGACCCGCCCGTCCACCGGCCCGACCCGCCCGTGCCCCATCCGGGTTACCCCACCACCGCGTACCGTCGCTCCGGGTCCCCTGAGACTCCCCAACCCTCCCGTCTTCCCCGAAACCCCGTAAGTCACGCGGCCGACCCGCCGAACTGCTCAACGACGTCAATGTGATGGTTTTCGCACTTCAGCCGGTCCGGGCAACCCCTAATGTTGCGCGGGCTACGGCAGGGCGCGGCTGACACCATGGTGTTTGTCGCCGGCAGGCTGAAGGGATCCAGGGATGTTCCGCAAGGTGCTGGTCGCCAACCGTGGAGAGATCGCCATCCGCGCATTCCGCGCGGGCTATGAACTGGGCGCGCGCACGGTCGCCGTGTTCCCCCATGAGGACCGCAACTCGCTGCACAGGCTGAAGGCCGACGAGGCCTACGAGATCGGGGAACCCGGCCATCCGGTACGGGCCTATCTCTCCGTCGAGGAGATCGTGGGCGCCGCCCGCCGGGCCGGGGCCGACGCCGTCTACCCGGGCTACGGCTTCCTCTCCGAGAACCCGGAACTGGCCCGCGCCTGCGAGGAGGCGGGCATCACGTTCGTCGGGCCGAGCGCCCAGACGCTGGAGCTGACCGGCAACAAGGCCCGCGCGGTCGCCGCCGCCCGCGCCGCCGGAGTACCGGTGCTCGGCTCCTCCCAGCCCTCCAACGACATCGACGAACTGGTCCGCGCCGCCGACGAGATCGGCTTCCCGGTGTTCGTGAAGGCCGTCGCCGGTGGCGGTGGCCGCGGAATGCGCCGGGTCGAGGACCCGGCCGCGCTGCGCGAGTCCATCGAACAGGCCTCCCGGGAGGCGGCCTCCGCGTTCGGCGACCCGACCGTCTTCCTGGAGAAGGCCGTCGTCGACCCGCGCCACATCGAGGTGCAGATCCTCGCCGACGGCGAGGGCAACGTCATTCACCTCTTCGAGCGCGACTGCTCGCTCCAACGCCGCCACCAGAAGGTCATCGAGCTGGCCCCGGCGCCCAACCTCGACCCGGAGCTGCGCGACCGCATCTGCGCCGACGCCGTCCGCTTCGCCCGCGAGATCGGCTACCGCAACGCCGGCACCGTGGAGTTCCTCCTCGACCGCGCGGGCAACCACGTCTTCATCGAGATGAACCCCCGCATCCAGGTCGAGCACACGGTCACCGAGGAGGTCACCGACGTCGACCTGGTCCAGGCCCAGATGCGTATCGCCTCCGGCGAGACCCTGGCCGACCTCGGCCTGTCGCAGGACACGGTGAAGCTGCACGGCGCCGCCCTCCAGTGCCGAATCACCACCGAGGACCCAGCCAACGGCTTCCGCCCCGACACCGGCCGTATCAGCGCCTACCGCTCTCCGGGCGGCTCCGGCATCCGGCTGGACGGCGGTACCACCCACGCGGGTACGGAGATCAGCGCGCACTTCGACTCGATGCTGGTGAAGCTCACCTGCCGGGGCCGGGACTTCAAGGCCGCCATCGGACGTGCCCGGCGTGCCGTCGCCGAGTTCCGCATCCGCGGTGTGGCCACCAACATCCCCTTCCTCCAGGCGGTCCTGGACGACCCGGACTTCCAGGCCGGGCGGATCACCACCTCGTTCATCGAGCAGCGCCCGTACCTGCTCACCGCCCGCTCCTCCGCCGACCGCGGCACCAAGCTGCTCACCTATCTGGCCGACGTCACCGTCAACAAGCCGCACGGCGAGCGCCCCCACCTGGTCGAGTCGACCACCAAGCTGCCCCCGCTGCCGGCCGGAGAGCCGCCCGCGGGCTCCCGCCAGCGCCTGGTCGAGCTCGGCCCGGAGGGCTTCGCCCGCTGGCTGCGCGAGTCGCCGACCATCGGCATCACCGACACCACCTTCCGCGACGCCCACCAGTCCCTGCTCGCCACCCGGGTGCGCACCAGGGACCTCCTCGCCGTCGCCCCGGTCGTCGCCCGCACCCTGCCCGAACTGCTCTCCCTGGAGTGCTGGGGCGGTGCCACCTACGACGTCGCGCTGCGCTTCCTCGCCGAGGACCCCTGGGAGCGCCTGGCCGCTCTGCGCGAGGCCGTCCCCAACATCTGCCTCCAGATGCTGCTGCGCGGCCGCAACACCGTGGGCTACACCCCGTACCCGACCGAGGTGACCGACGCCTTCGTCCAGGAGGCCGCCGCCACCGGCATCGACATCTTCCGCATCTTCGACGCCCTCAACGACGTCGGCCAGATGCGCCCCGCCATCGAGGCCGTGCGGGAGACGGGCACCGCGATCGCCGAGGTCGCCCTCTGCTACACGGCAGACCTGTCCAACCCGGACGAGCGCCTCTACACCCTCGACTACTACCTGCGGCTCGCCGAGCAGATCGTCGAGGCCGGTGCGCACATCCTCGCCGTCAAGGACATGGCGGGTCTGTTGCGCGCCCCGGCTGCCGCGAAGCTCGTCTCGGCACTGCGCCGGGAGTTCGGCCTGCCCGTCCACCTGCACACCCACGACACGGCGGGCGGCCAGCTGGCCACCTACCTGGCCGCGATCCAGGCGGGCGCGGACGCGGTGGACGGCGCGGTGGCCTCCATGGCCGGTACCACCTCGCAGCCCTCCCTGTCGGCGATCGTGGCCGCGACCGACTACTCGGAGCGTCCCACGGGGCTCGACCTGCGGTCGATCGAGGACCTGGAGCCGTACTGGGAGAGCGTCCGCAAGGTCTACGCCCCCTTCGAGGCGGGCCTCGCCTCCCCGACCGGCCGCGTCTACCACCACGAGATCCCCGGTGGCCAGCTCTCCAACCTGCGCACCCAGGCCGTCGCGCTCGGCCTCGGCGACCGCTTCGAGGACATCGAGGCGATGTACGAGGCCGCCGACCGTATCCTCGGCCGGCTGGTGAAGGTCACCCCGTCCTCGAAGGTGGTCGGCGACCTCGCCCTGCACCTGGTCGGCGCCGGGGTGAGCCCGGAGGACTTCGAGGCCACGCCCGACAGGTTCGACATCCCCGACTCGGTCATCGGCTTCCTGCGCGGCGAGCTGGGCACCCCGCCCGGCGGCTGGCCCGAGCCGTTCCGCACCAAGGCCCTCCAGGGCCGCGGCGCCGCCAAGCCGGTACCGGAGCTGAGCACCGAGGACCGCGAGGGCCTCGCCAAGGACCGCCGCGCGACCCTGAACCGGCTGTTGTTCCCGGCCCCGACCCGCGAGTTCGAGACCCACCGCCAGACCTACGGCGACACCAGCGTCCTCGACAGCAAGGACTTCTTCTACGGCCTGCGCCCGGCCAAGGAGTACGCAGTCGACCTGGAGCCCGGCGTCCGGCTGCTCATCGAACTCCAGGCCATCGGCGAGGCCGACGAGCGCGGTATGCGCACGGTGATGTCCACCCTCAACGGCCAGCTGCGGCCCATCCAGATCCGCGACCGGGCGGCCGCGTCCGACATCCCGGCCACCGAGAAGGCCGACCGCGCCAACCCAGGCCATGTCGCGGCCCCCTTCGCGGGAGTCGTCACCCTCGCCGTGAACGAGGGTGCGGAGGTCGAGGCGGGCGCCACGGTGGCCACGATCGAGGCCATGAAGATGGAGGCCACCATCACCGCCCCGAAGGCCGGCCGGATCTCCCGGCTCGCCATCAACCGCATCCAGCAGGTGGAGGGCGGCGACCTGCTGGTCGAGATCGCCTGAGCCGGCGCCGAGGTGAGGGGAGGGCCGGGTCCGTGCCGGCCCTCCCCTCCGCGGCTACGAGCGGGCGAAGTGCGCGCGCAGATGCGCCTTCAGCAGGTTCGGGTCGCGCTGGGTGGAGTAGGCGCCGCCCGCCACGAACACGTCGCGGCCGTTCACGGCCAGCGAGGTCGGGTTGGACAGGCCGTCCTGCACGGTGAGGACAGTGTCGCGGGCGCCGTCCGGGTGGACCAGGACGACCTCGTTGGACGGGTTCAGCGCGGCGAGCACGACGTCCGAGTGCCCGGGGAAGACGAAGTCGTCGACGCCGGTGAGGCCGGTCGCCCGCGTCTCGATCGTCCCTGCCGAGCCGTCGGCGCCGACCGGGATGCGCAGCAGTGTCCCGCGGTCGCTGTTGGTCACCCAGACCGCGTCCTGGTGCACCTTGATCCCGTTGGCGCCGAAGCCGGTAGCCGGGGCCGGCAGCCCCCTGAGCGTCGTGCCGGTGGCCCAGGCCGTCGGCGTGCCGCCGGTCTGCGGGATGCGCCACACCGTGCCCAGTACCGAGTCGGCGGCGTAGAGCACGCCGTGCCGCTCGTCGAGGGCGAGCCCGTTGGGCAGGCCGCCCGGGGGCAGCTGGGCGATCTGCTCGGGTGTGCCGCCGCCCGCCGGGATGCGCCAGACGCCGGTCTTGCCGGTGCCGGTGGCGTAGTTGACATACAGCGTGCCGTCGTGGGCGCGGGCCAGGCCCAGCGTGACGGCGCCGTCCATAAGGGACGTGCGGGCGTTGTTCTCGGCGGGCAGGGTCGCGAGCACCCGGACCCGGCGCTCCCGGGTGACCTTGGCGACCTGCCGGGCGAACGCGAAGGTCACGTCGACCGAGCCGCCCCGCTCGGTGACGACGTTCTCGGGCGTCTGCCCGTTGGCCAGATCGAAGTGCGCGATGACGTGGGCGTTCGAGACGACCGGCTCGTCGCTCGCGGCCGGAGCCGCCGCGAGCAGGCCGATCATGACAGCGGCCGGGACGACGGCGGCCGGGCGGAGAAATCGGGGCATGTGACCTCTTTCGACGGGAGCGCAAGGCTCCGGCGTACCGGTCACACAAACATGACGGTTGGTCGGCCCCGGCCCGTGTCAGCCCCGGCCGGGACGTCGCCCGCCCGGCGCACGGCGTGGCCCCGCTTGCCGCGCAGCCGGGTGACGGTCCCGCTCAGTTCCACAGCGGGTAGTTCATGACCTGCGTGTATCCCTCCGGCTTGGCGCCGGCGTAGCTCAGGCTCATCCGCGTGAACTGCTGGACGTTCGGATGCTTGGTCCAGGCGGTCGGACGGTCGAGCCGTACGGTCACCTTGTACTCGCGGAAGGTGCCGGCGGCGCAGTACGGCTTGCAGTCGTTCACCGCGTTCACGCCCTGGGCCACCGCCGTGTTGTCGTTCCACTGGGTCCAGTGCATGCCGGTGAGGCGGCTGTTGCCGTCGCCGCAGGCCAGGATGAAGTCGGTCGGCCGGAACAGCTGGTGCCAGACGCAGTCGACGAGCACGGGGTGCTGGGTCGCCCGCGGCGCGGCCGGTGTCGGCGGGGTCGCGGAGGCTGTCGTCATGGCCGCCGTGAGCAGCAGGGCCGCCCCGAGTCCGATCGCCGTTCCCACCACTGGTCTGCGCATGGTCGCTCCCACCAGTTCCGCCGTGCATCTTTCTCTTCGACGCTACGACCGTCCCGCGAGATGTACCACTTGCGCCGGGTTCGCGAGCCCGTTGTCGTCGTGGCCGTCGTAGTCGGCGGTGGTGCGGGAGAAGACCTGGGTGAGCAGGCCGATGACCAGGAAGACCCGGATGAGGACCTTCACGCCGGTGGCCAGGAGCAGCGGCCGGGTCGCGGAGCGGGCCTCCTGCGCCTTGGCGGCCGGCTGGTCGCCGAACAGCCCCTTCGGGTAGACGGGCGTCAGCATGCCGGTGTAGGCGCCGAACCGCATCCGGTAGCGGGCGACCGCGGCCGTCGCCCCGAAGACCGGCCCGGGTAGCCGCCCCAGCACGATCGCGATGATCCAGAAGATCCAGCCGATCGCGAACCAGCCGGCCGCCGCGAAGTTCACGATGATCGCCGCCGGGATCATCAGGATCAGCCGGAACAGCACCGCGAACCGGTTCAGGGTGGTGGGCCGCAGCTCGATCTGCACCGGGTGGTCCGGCGCGGCCAGGGCGAACGGCGGGTAGCGGTCCACCAGAAGCATGGAGCTGGCCGCGACCCGTGTCTCGTACGCCAGGTACGTGGCGAGGAACGAGGCGATCGCGTCGGCCAGCCGGCCCAGGACGAGACCGCGGCCGGACGACGGGAGGACCGATGAGTCGGAGCTGGGGACCACGTCCTCCCGTCACGACGGACGGCCGAGTGGCGGCCCGCCCTGGACATGCGGACGGCATGACCATCGTGCGGCGGAACCCCGGCCCCCGCCAGGCCCGTGCGGCCGAACTCAGCCGTGTTTGACGGTCAGACCGTAGAACGCGACCCGGGCGCCGTTGGTCGTGCTGTCGGAGGACGACTGGTTGTACGAGCCCGCCTTGAAGTACTGCTTGTACGGATTGAAGGAGGACGGAATGGCGTAGTGGGTCGTAGTGCCGTTGACGGTCAGGTCGATGGTGTTCCCGCCGGAGACGGCGATGGTGTAGGTCCAGGTCTTGCCGATCGACACATGGCCCACATTGTGCGTCGTCTGGCCGCCGGACGGGGAGTTCTCGGTGCCGAGGACGATGTCGCCGTTGGAGTGGTAGTACAGCTCCAGCAGGGGCTTGGTGGAGGAGCCGCCGGTGCCGAGGTGGATCTGGCCCACGCACACGTTCGTGGTCACCGAGACCACCCGCAGGGTCGCGCTCATCTTGTGGCTGCCGCTCAGCGACCAGTTGGCGGCGCTGCCGTCGCGGTTCATCTCGCGCAGCTCGGAGCGGGCGTAGTTGGAGTTCGGGGTGGTGACGCCCTTCTCGGGCGCCCAGAAGGTCATCGCGCCGTCGCGGGTGTCGGTGTAGAAGTACGCGTCCTGGTAGCCGCCCGCACCCTGCAGCCGGGAGGAGGGGATGGTGGTCGGTGAGCCGGGGGAGCCGACCGGCTCCTGGAGCTGCCATATGGACAGGTCGAAGTTGCCGCCGGGCGCGACGTTCGGGTCCGCAGCCCCCGCGCTGCCACCGGTGAGCACGGTGAGGGCGAGGGCGAGGCCCGCGGCGGCCGGAGCCGCGAGCAGCCGGGAACGGTTCATGTGGGGGGTCCTTCCGGGAGAGGGCTGCGTCCAGAGCTCGCTGTTCATGTTCGTGAACTTTGGACGCATCCATAACCGTCGATGACCCCTGAAGCTAAAGGTCCGAACCAACCCCGTCAAGGGTTTCAGCAGGCGCCCTCGTCCTGCCAGGGGCCCCACTCAGAGGCGCCGGGCACCTCGTTCTGGGTCCACCACTTGGCCTTCCAGTTGTGGCTGTTGTACGAGACCTCGTTGCCGACCGTGTACACCGCCGTCGAGCTCCACGGGGTCTTGCAGGAGGTGGGCGTCGGGGTCGGCGTCGGGGTGGGCGTGGGCGTGCCGGTCGGCGGGGTCACCCCGGCGAACTTCACCGAGTACTTGGCGAAGTCCCAGTCGCCCTGCGCCACGCTGGAGCAGGTCCCGGACGTGGTGCCGTTGTTGTCGACCGGAGTGCACTGACGGTCGCGGTTCAGGGACCAGAACGTGAAGCGGTCCATGTTGTGGCTCGTGGCGTAGTCGAGCACCGTCTGGAAGTCGGCCTGCGCGAAGTACTCACCGGTGTCGCTGCGGCCGTTCATCCCGGAGAAGCCCTCGTGGGCATAGGCGGTCGCCTGGTCCCAGCCGAAGGTGGACTGCAGGATCGCGTTGAAGTTGGTGAGCGCGCTGGTCTGCGAGGCCGCCCCGCTGAAGCCGCCGTCGAACGGCATGATGGAGAAGTTGTTCGGCGTGAACCCCTGGGACTTCGCCTCCAGCAGCATCTGCTTGCCGAACCAGCCGGTCCCGTCCGCCGTACCGGCCGTGGTGACCGAGACGTACAGGCCCGGGTTGTTCTGCTGGAGGATCTTCGCGGCGCCGATCTCGTTCTTGATCGCCGCGGTGTTCTCGTACTCCGGCTCCTCCAGGTCGAAGTCGATCGCGTGCAGCCCGTACTCCGTGATGACCTGCTGGTAGGCCGCCGCGGTGGAGGCGGCGTCCGCGCAGGTCTGCCCCAGCTTGGTGCCGCCGTAGCCGCCTATCGAGACGGAGACGTCGCCGCCCTTGGCGCGGATGGTGTTGATGACCGACTGGACGGCGGTGTCCGAGGAGACCGCCGCCGTACCGCCCCAGGTGGGGGAGCAGCCGCCGCCGTTGGGGGCCAGGACGAACGCCAGCTGGAAGGCCTTGAGGCCGGTGGCGTCCATGATGGCGGACGCGTTCGGCGGGTTGTTGTCCAGCGGCATCAGATAGGGGGCGGCCGCGTACCACCGGTTGCTGAGCGCGGTGGTCGCGCCCGAGGCGTCGCTCGCGACGAGGGCGGTCGTGCCGGCGGCGGCGAGGGTGACGGCGGCCGCCGCGCCCAGGCATGCGCGAAGGGTTCTCACTGGTGCCTCCAGGGGGTGGGGAGTGGGGGTGCCCAGCTTCCGGAGGTGTCGCGATCACGTCAATAGATTGGACTGGACCAAAGTGCACTTTGGACTAGACCATACGAGTTCTTTACCCGGAGCGCCCGAGTAGTGTCGGCCGCCCGAACCGCACCTTCACGCCGGGGGACCAGAGCATGCTGACCGGCGGCCCGGCAGGTGCGGGCAGACCTGCCGCCTCCACCAACTCGTCATCGAGATCCAGGAGTTCGGCCCGGTGGAGCGGCCATGGCGCATGCTCGTTCGGCAGGTGTGCGGTGCGCCCGTGCCAGGTGACGTGCAGCCCCCAGCGCGCGGTCAGGAAGTGCTCCAGCGGCGACGGCGCGGTGATCGGCGGACCGATCCGTACGACCGCCCGGCTGCCGGCGGCCGGGCTGCGCCGCCGGCAGGTGTAGGAGATCACCTCGCCGTCGCGGCGCAGCCGCATCGTGGACCAGAGGTACGGCAGACGGACCCCGAGCCGGCCCGCCAGTACCGGGAGCAGCCGGGCCGCGTCCAACGACCTGAAGACCACCCCGCGCCGGCCCTGCCCGTCCACCGAGTACAGCCGAACGTTCGTCTCGCAGAAGGTCCCCAGATACGGCAGCCCGGGCCCCGGGCCCAGACCGACGCCCCGCATCAGGAACGGGACGAGGCCGACGTAGCTGACCCCGTCCAGCGTGTCCGGCCGGGTGCCGGCGGGCAGCAGCCCCGCCACCCGCTCCGGCTCCACCGGCCAGTGCAGGAAGGTGAGTTCGTGCCAGCCCTGCACCAGCGTAGGCCGCCGCACGGGCCGTGGGGTGGACGGCGTGATCGGCTCCGGTTCCATGGACAAGGTCTTAGCACGCCAGTGCGAGGCGAGGCTGATGAGGGTACGCGGCCCGGATGCCGTCCCCACCATTCAGGTGATCAGGACTCTCGGACCCCTCACCCCGCCCACCTGGGTGAACTGTGGGCGACCTTCAGGCCTTGGGGGCACCCCCGGGCGCGAGGGCGACCTCGGTCCGGAAACCGTCCGCCAACTCGGCACCGCCGCCTGTCCGTTGGGCCGCCGTGGCCTGACCTTCGGCGGGGCCGGGGGCGTTGCGGTAGGTGCAGGCCGCTGTCCCCGCGGCGAGCAAGGCCGCTGTGAGAACCCCGGGCAGGACGGATCTGGTCGGTAAGCGCATCACCCACCCCTGAGGAAATGGCCGAGGTGGCGGCGACCTGACGGAAAGGACCGGGAAAGTCCGAGTCACCCCACCCCCAGCCCGCCCCGACAGTGGCACTCTTGACAGCGTGCGTACTGTTTCGCGACGTTTGAGCGACACCTCCGGACCGGCGACCCGGTCGTCGGCCGCGGACGGCAGGTGTACGGCGGGAAACAGGAGCTGTTCTTAGCAACGGCAGAACGCGGAAATCCGCGTTATGGGGGGAGGGGTCGCCCATGCGATCCAGAGGTCAGTGCAGAGGTCCGTCCGGCAGTCGGTCCCGGAGTCATGCGCCACACACCTCGTCAACCGAAGGGCGGTTGGTCTGAGGTGGACATCACGATCCACAGACCCGGCGAGCTGACCCAGTCGCTCCGCCGGGCCTGGCACCACGCGATGGACGAGTCACCGGAGTACGCCAATCCCTTTCTGGCCCCGGAGTTCACGATCGGCGTCGGCAGACACCGCGGGGGCGTAAGGGTGGCGGTCCTTCGCGACGCCGGCGAACCCGTCGGCTTCTTCCCGTACGAGCGCAACGCCCTCGGCGTGGGCCGGGCCATCGGCCTCGGCCTCTCCGACTGCCAGGCACTGGTGCACCGGCCCGGAGTCACCTGGGACGCCCAGGAGCTGCTGAGCGCGTGCGGGATGTCCATCTTCGAGTTCGACCATCTGGTCGCCGAGCAGAGGCCGTTCGCCGGTCATGTCACCGGTACCTTCGCGTCACCGGTGATCGACGTCAAACCCGGCGACGGCGGCTACCCCGAGTGGCTGCGCGCCACCTATCCCGGCCTGGCGAAGACCACGCTGAAGAAGGAACGGCGCCTCGGCCGCGACGTCGGCGACCTTCGCTTCGAGTTCGACGAGCGCGACCCGGCGGCCCTGCGCACCCTGATGCGCTGGAAGTCCGCCCAGTACCGGCGGACCGGACGCATGGACCGCTTCGCCCGCCCCTGGATCGTCGACCTCGTGGACCATCTCTTCCACGTCCGCGAGGAACACTTCACCGGCGTGCTGTCCGTGCTCTACGCGGGCGACCGCCCGGTGGCCGCGCACTTCGGGCCGCGGTCGGGCACCGTGCTCGCCGCCTGGTTCACCGCCTACGACCCCGAACTGCACTACTACTCGCCCGGGTTGATGATGCATCTGCGCACCGCCGAAGGCGCGGCGCGCGGCGGTGTGACCCTCGTCGACCTCGGGCGCGGCGACAAGGAGTACAAGGACTGGCTCAAGACCCGCGAACTGCGGGTGAGCGAGGGATTCGTCACCCGCACCCACCCGGTGGCCGCGGCGCACCGCCTGTGGCGCCGCCCGGTCCGCGGGTTGCGCAACACCGTCCTCGCCCACCCTCGCCTGCGCGACCCGGCGGACCGGCTGCTCAAGACGGTCGGCACCCTGCGCGCCTCACGCCGCGCCGACGGGCTGCGCAAGGGGTGAAACCCACCGTCCTGACCACGAGCCCGCCCCGCCCGCCGGTCCGTCCCGTGGTCAGGACGCACTATGATCCTGTAAGGGTGGAAATCCAGGGGTTTGCCCTGGGAGGCTGCCGCCACGGCCGGAGTGATCCATGCGCCGTAAGCTCTCCATGGACGACGACGAGCTGCTGGTCAGACTGAGGTCGCTCACGGCCCAGGCACGCGAGCGGGCCGAGTACCAGCGCTCGCAGGTCGAGCTGGCCATCGCCCTCCAGCGCGGCATGCTGCCCCGGGACCTGCCCGACGCCCCCCGCTTCCATCTGGCCGTCCGGTACGCGCCCGCCTGCTACGGACTCAACGTGGGCGGTGACTGGTACGACGCCTTCACGCTGCCCGAGGGCCGTGTAGCCCTGTCCATCGGTGATGTCCAGGGCCACAACATCGAGGCGGCCGCCTTCATGGGCCAGGTCAGGGCGGGGCTGCGGGCGCTGGCCTCGGTGACCAGCGAGCCGGGCGAACTGCTCGCCCGGACCAACGACCTGCTGGTCTCCCTGGGCAGCGACCTCTTCGCCACCTGCACGTTCATGCGGCTCGACCCGGAGACCGGTGTCCTGGAGAGCGCCCGGGCCGGCCATATCCCGTTCGTCTGGGCCACCGCCGACGGAAAGTCCGGGGTCGGCGAGGACGAGGGCGGTCCGCCGCTGGGCATCGATCCGGGCATCGGGTACCCGGTCTCCCGGTTCCGGCTCACCACCGGAGGCATGTTCGTGCTGCTCACGGACGGGGTGGTGGAAGGACCGTCGATGAACATCGAAGAGGGACTCGACCAGGTGGCTCGGCTCGCCGGTATCGCCGCCGTCGCCGGTCTTGAGGCGCAGTCCCTGGCCGCCGCCGTGATCAAGGGCGCGGAACAGGTGGGCCACGAGGACGACGCGGCGGTCCTGGTCGTGGGCCACGACGGCCCCGGCCTCACGCCGTAGCGACACGGCCACCGGCGGGGGACGCAAACCATGGGGTCGTCGGCGGTGGCCCATCATGTTCGTCCCGGGACGACCGGCGACCGCCGTCGGCGGGGCACGCCAGCCGGCCCGGGCCTCGGCGGCGTCCTTCAGGTCGGCCGCAGGTTCACCGGCGGCCGGCACCGCCGGGGTGTACGAATCACGGCACCGGCCGGGTATCCAAACCAGGAGCCGTGGGCAGGGCCATTTCCGTCGCTACGGGCCGCCGGCGGCCGGCGTCGGCCCGGGTCGTCAGCCGGGGGTGTCTCCCGCCTCGCCGACCTGGGTGGCTCGGTGTCTGATGGCTGCTGTGGTGGGTATCCAGGAACTGCGCCGACCGGCCGTCTTCGCCCTCCGGACGCTGGCCGTCGCCGCCTGCTACTACGCGTCCGGGCAGCTCGGCCTGCTGCGCCGGCTCGCCGTCGAGGACGCCGTCGTCACCCCCATCTATCCGCCGACCGGTGTGGCGCTGGCCTGTCTGCTGGTTTTCGGCCTGGGCTGCTGGCCGGGCATCACGCTCGGCTCCTTCTTCCTCGTCCTGTCGCTCACCGTGCCCGGTCCCCAGGTGGTCGTTCTTCTCCTCGCCAACACGGCTGCCCCCGTGTGGGCGTACCTCATGCTGCGCCGGGTCGGCTTCCGCACCGAGCTGAGTCGGCTGCGGGACGGCCTCGCCCTGGTGCTCCTGGGGGCGCTCACCGCCATGCTGCTCAGCGCCACCGTCGACGCGGCCCTGCTGGTGGCCGTCGGCCAGCTCGCCGCGGACAGTTTCTGGCCGGTCTGGCTGGCGTGGTGGGTCGGCGACGCGATGGGCGTCCTGATCGTCACCCCGGTCCTGCTGGTGCTGCTCGGCGCTCGCTGGCCCCCGCCGCTCGCCCGCTGGAAGGAGGCACTGGCCCTCGCGGTCGTCACCGCCGTCCTGGTCCCGGCGGCCACGTACAGCACCGTGAGCGTGCTCTTCCTCGTCTACCCCCTGCTGATCTGGGCCGCCCTGCGGTTCCGGCTCCTGGGGAGCATGCTGTGCGCCCTGTTCACGTCGGTCGTGGCCACGATCGCCGCGACGGATCACGCCGGTGCCTTCGCCGGCCTCACGCGTGTCGAGGTGATGCTGAAACTGCAGTCCTTCAACGGCTCCATGGCGCTGACCGCGCTGCTGCTGTCGGCCTTGATCACCGAGCAGCGCAACACCCGGCTCTCCGTCGAGGAGGCCTGCCAGGAACTGGCCGAGGCCCTGGAACACCTCACCGCACACGATGCCCCGGCCGGGCGCTCCGGGCCGGAGGCGGAGGAACCGCGGCCCGAACGAGACGAACGGTGACCGGGCGGTCGCCCGGTCACCGTTCGCATGCGGGGGTCCGTGGTCAGACGGTGCCGCTGGCCGTGATCTCGATCTTGGCCTTCGGCGCACCGCTGCGGGTGCCGTAGCCCTCGATCCTGTCGACGATGTCCGAGCCCTCGACGACCTCACCGAAGACCACGTGCTTGCCGTCCAGCCACGGCGTCAGCACGGTGGTGACGAAGAACTGCGAGCCGTTGGTGTTCGGGCCGGCGTTGGCCATGCTCAGCAGGTACTTGCGGTCGTGCTTGAGCTGGAAGTTCTCGTCCGCGAACTTCTCGCCGTAGATGCTCTTGCCGCCGGTGCCGTCACCGCGGGTGAAGTCACCGCCCTGGAGCATGAACTCGGGGATGACCCGGTGGAAACCCGAACCGGCGTAGCCGAAGCCGTTCTGTCCGGTGGCGAGCTCACGGAAGTTGCGGGCCGTCTTCGGTACGACGTCGTCGAACAGGTTGAACACGATCCGGCCGGCCGGCTCGTTGTTGATCGAAATGTCGAAGTAAACGTTGTCGCTCATGCAGGTCAACCTATCGCGAACCGTCCCCCGGTCCCTCCCACGGGGCCGGAGAAGCCGGGGTGTCGGGTCACCGGAGCCGCTCAGGCGCCCGTGAGCGTCCGCAGGAGTGCCCGGCCGGCCGGCCAGTCGCCGAGCCCGCTCGCGGAGTTGAGGTGCCCGTGCGCGCCGACGGAATGCCAGGGTGCCCGCCAGCCGGAGGCCAGCGCGGCGGCGGCCGTGGCGTCGCCGTACGGGTCGTCGTCGCTCGCCACCACCAGTGCGGGGCACGGCAGCGGGCGGGCGGACAGCTCAACGAACGTCGGCGCGGCCGAACCCGGGAACATCGGTCCCCGCGGATCGGGCGGCGCGGCCAGGAAGGCCAGGACCCCCTCGGGCCGCGCCGACCCGAGCCACTCGGCGGCCGCCCAGCAGCCGAGGCTGTGCGCCACCAGCGCCACCCGGCCGTCCCGCGCCACCGCACTGTCGTAGGCGGCCCGCACCGCGGCCACCCACTGAGGCAGGTCGGGCCGCGTCCATGAGCCGGGGGCGATCCGAACCGCCGACTCGCCCCACTCCGCCTCCCACCGGCTCTGCCAGTGCTTGTCGTCCGATCCGTCGATCCCGGGGATGATGACGTACGCGACCATCGCCGACCGCCCCTTCCGTCGTGGCCCGGCCCTTCCCGGGCCCACCCTGAGGGCGAGTGCACACACGCCGAACGCCTCGAAGAAGTCGTGGACTCCCTCGCCCGCTGCGGCCCGGTCACCACATCCCTCGTACTACGCGGTTATCCGCCCAAGCCCCTGCCCACCAGTTCTCAGTACCGCTTGCCCAGCCGCTCCAGCACGGCCTGGGCCATGGCCGCCTCCCCCTTGGCGTTGGGGTGGGCCGGGGCCGCCGGTGAGGTCGGCTGGAGGGGCTCGATCCAGCGGTCGGCGGGCGCCTTGCACATGTCGTGGCCGATGGTCGGACCGTAGGTGTCCACGTACCGGGCGCCGTTCCAGGCGGCGACCACGCGCAGCATGAGGTTCAGCCGTTTCCCCACGTCCCGCAGGTAGGGGAAGTCCTTGGCGGCGAACGGCACCGTCGGATAGCAGCCGCTGCCGTCGTCGGGGAGCAGGTCGGGGTAGCCGACGACCAGGATCTGGGCGTGCGGGGCCCGGGCGTGGACGGCCCGCAGCACCTTGTCGACCTTGGGCGCGGTCTGCGCGATGTTGAGCGTCAACTGGTCGCTGCCGGAGGCGTTGTAGTACCGCTGGCAGGGGTTGCCCGTCAGATCCGTGGCACCGAGGGTCGCGCAGGTGCCGATGATGGGGCCGAACCCGATGTCGTTGCCGCCGATCTGGACCGTCACCAGATCGGTGTCCCGCCGAAGGGCGTCGAGCTGAGGCCCGTTGGTGCCCTGCGCCTTCCACATCTCCGCGGTCGTCGCACCGCCACAGCTCACGTCCTTGAACGCGCTGACGTGCCGCGCCGCCGCCACCAGCGAGGGGTAGTTGTGGTCCGAGCGGGCGCAGTTCGCGTCGGCCTGCGTCGGGATGACGGGGCCCGAGGTGTAGGAGTCGCCGAGCGCCACATAGCTCGTGCCACGGTCGTGGCCGCCGTGGTGCCCGCCGCCGTGGGCCGCGGCCGGTGTCGTGGACGCGGCCACCAGGGCGCAGCCGCCCAGCGCCGCCGCCACGGTGGCCTTCCGCCGGTGCCGTCTCGCCGAACCGTCGGACGGGGTGCCGTACGCCATGGAGATCCCCCTGGAACCAGGACGCGCACGGAACCGGTCCCGACGGGCGGCCCGCACGCGTGTGTCGGGGGTCTGTATACCGCCCGGTAGGAGTCCGTAGCCAGAGGCTGGACGCAATGAACTGGATCGAGTAACTCGCCTGGCCCACACGGGGATCGGGTCCGGACGGCGGCCGGGTGTCACCCTCCGCGATTGAAGTGGGAAACCGATCGGTTTACGATGGTCGCAGTCGTCGGAAACCGATCGGTTTCCGGGCTCTGTCCCATGTCTGGAGTGTGGATGTCATGACCGCGATCAAGGACTCCGTCGTCCTCGTCACCGGCGGTAGCCGCGGTATCGGAAAGGCGCTGGTGGAAGAGCTGTACGCACGCGGCGCCGGCAAGGTCTACGCCACCGCTCGCGACCCGCGCACCGTCACCCACCCCGACGCGGTGGCGCTGGCGCTGGAGGTGACCGACCCCGACTCCGTGGCCGCGGTCGCCGAACGGGCCCAGGACGTCACCCTCCTGGTCAACAACGCGGGGGTGGCCACCGGAACCCGCTTCCTGACTTCCTCGCTCGACGACATCCGCCGCGAGTTCGAGATCAACTTCTACGGACCGCTACTGCTCACCCGCGCCTTCGTCCCGGTCATCGAGCGCAACGGCGGCGGCCACATCCTGAACGTCCACTCGGTGCTCTCCTGGGTCGCCGAAGGCGGTGCCTACAGCGCCTCCAAGTCGGCCCTCTGGTCGCAGACCAACAGCCTGCGCCTGGCGCTCCAGTCGCGTGGCATCGGCGTCACGGGCCTGCACATGGGCTATGTCGACACCGACATGGCGGCCCAGGCCGACGGCCCGAAGGCGAAGCCGCAGGACATCGCCGCGGCCGCTCTCGACGGTGTCGAGTCGGACGCCTACGAGGTACTCGCCGACGACATCACCCGCTGGGCCAAGGGTGCCCTGTCCGGCGACCTCGCCGCCATGTACCAGCAACTCGCCCAGTGACCTGGGTTCCCTGTTGGGGCCTGCCTGCCCGGCGGATCGTGCCAGGCATCGTTCATTTCCCGCGACCTGGTCCGCCGGGCAGCACGCCTGGGCCGCCGACCTCCCTCCGTCCGGTCGCGGAGGGGTGACCGTTGAAATTTCCGGTGCCGAAGGGTTGCCGGGAAGTTGCCTCATCACTTAAATCAAAACCTGAACTAAGCCGCGGGGTGCGCCGTTTGCGCGTGCCCCGAGCATCACTTCAGGGAGCCGCTGATGAGACTGAGATCCCTGGGCGTAGCGCTCGCCGCCATGGCGGCGCTGCTCGCCCTGCCCACCGTGCACGCGCCGGCGGCCCAGGCCGCCGACACCCTGTTGTCCCAGGGGAAGACGGCCACCGCCTCCTCCGAGGAAAACGGCGGGACCGCCGCGGGGAACGCGGTCGACGGCAACACCGGCACCCGCTGGTCGTCCGCCTTCACCGACGACCAGTGGCTCCAGGTCGACCTCGGCGCCACCGCCACGGTCAACCAGGTGGTCCTCAACTGGGAGACCGCCTACGGCAAGGACTACAAGCTCCAGATCTCCGCGAACGGCAGCAACTGGACCGACCTCACGTCGGTCACCGGCGGGGACGGCGGCACCGACACCCTCGCCGTCTCGGGCCAGGGCCGTTACGTCCGGATGCAGGGCGTGCACCGTGCCACCCAGTACGGCTACTCGCTCTGGGAGTTCCAGGTCTTCGGCACCACCACCGGCACGCCCCCGGTCCAGGGCGGCGGCGACCTCGGCCCGAACGTGATCGTCGTGGACCCGTCCACGCCGAACCTCCAGCAGAAGTTCGACTCCGTCTTCGCCCAGCAGGAGTCCGCCCAGTTCGGCACCGGCCGCTACCAGTTCCTGCTCAAGCCGGGCACCTACAACGGCATCAACGCCCAGATCGGCTTCTACACCTCGATCTCCGGCCTCGGCCTCAACCCCGACGACACGCAGATCAACGGCGATGTCACGGTCGACGCCGGCTGGTTCAACGGCAACGCCACGCAGAACTTCTGGCGTTCGGCGGAGAACCTCGCCATCACGCCGTCGAACGGGACGGACCGATGGGCCGTGGCTCAGGCGGCCCCCTTCCGTCGTATCCACGTCAAGGGCGGTCTCAACCTCGCCCCGAACGGCTACGGCTGGGCCTCCGGCGGTTACATCGCCGACTCGAAGATCGACGGCACGGTCGGCCCGTACTCCCAGCAGCAGTGGTACACCAGGGACAGCTCGGTCGGCGGCTGGACCAACGGCGTCTGGAACATGACCTTCTCCGGCGTCCAGGGCGCGCCCGCGACCAACTTCGACTCCGGCCCGTACACCACGCTCGACACCACCCCCGTCTCGCGTGAGAAGCCGTTCCTGTACCTGGACGGCAGCGCCTACAAGGTCTTCGTCCCGGCCAAGCGCACCAACGCCCGGGGCGTCTCCTGGCCGGCGAACGCGGGTACCTCGCTCCCGCTGGACCAGTTCTACGTCGTCAAGCCCGGCGCCACCGCGGCCACCATCAACGCGGCCCTCGCCCAGGGCCTCAACCTCCTCTTCACGCCGGGCATCTACCACCTCGACCAGACCATCAACGTCAACCGCGCCAACACCGTGGTCCTCGGCCTCGGTCTGGCCACCCTGGTCCCGGACAACGGCGTAGACGCCATGCACGTCGCCGACGTCGACGGGGTGAAGCTCGCCGGGTTCCTCATCGACGCGGGCTCGGTCAACTCCGACACACTGCTGCGGATCGGCGACCCCGGTTCCAGCGCCGACCACTCCGCCAACCCGACCAGCATGCAGGACGTGTTCGTCCGCATCGGCGGTGCCGGACCCGGCCTCGCCACCAACTCCGTGGTCGTCAACAGCAACAACGTCATCATCGACCACACCTGGCTCTGGCGCGCCGACCACGGCAGCGGAGTCGGCTGGGACACCAACCGCGCCGACTACGGCCTCCGGGTCAACGGCAACGACGTCCTGGCCACCGGCCTGTTCGTCGAGCACTTCAACAAGTACGACGTCTACTGGAACGGAGAGAGAGGGCGCACGATCTTCTTCCAGAACGAGAAGGCCTATGACGCCCCGAACGCCGCCGCCATCACCCACGACGGCGTCGTCGGCTACGCGGCCTACAAGGTCGCCGACACCGTGACCACCCATGAGGCATGGGGGCTGGGCAGCTACTGCAACTACACGGCCGATCCCACGATCGTGCAGTCCAACGGCTTCCAGGTGCCGACCGGCTCGGGCATCAAGATGCACGACCTGCTGGTGATCTCCCTCGGCGGCATGGGTCAGTACGCCCACGTCGTCAACACCACGGGAGCACCGACCTCGGGGACCAGCACCGTGCCCTCCAAGGTGACGCAGTTCCCCTAGGCCCTGTCGTCTCCGGGCGACGACAGGACCAAGCCGGCTAGGCCGTCGGCCGCCGGGCCGGGCGCCGCAGCAGCAGCCGTCGCGCGGGCCGCTCCACGCCCTCGTAGAGGAGCCAGGACAGGCCCAGCGACACGGCGAACGCGACGGTGGCGACGGTCGCCCCGGTGAGCAGGCCGAAGCGCGGGCGGGTGCCGAGCAGTTGGGTGCCCGCCCGCAGCACCAGCAGATGGACCATGTAGAACGCGAACGACAGCTCGCCGAGGCGCACCAGCCAACGGCGGCGCCACAGCGAGGGCAGTCCGCGCAGGTCGGCGACGGCCGCCGCCGGGATGAGCAGCGCGAAGCCCATGATGGTGCAGGCGGTGGCCGCGTACTCGTCGGTGACCTGGGGGACCAGGAAGTATCCGATGATCGCCAGTGCGAGCGAGGCCTCCAGGCCGGGGCCGCGCCAGCGGCCGAGCAGCACCAGCCGTGCGGCGGCCGCGCCGAGCACGAACTCGGGCAGCCGGGCCGCCGGGAAGGAGCTGATCGGCTGGTCCCACCAGTGGTGGGCGTCCGTCCAGGCCAGCACCAGCACCGCGAGGACGGCCAGCGCGGCCAGCAGTGCGGCGCCCCGCGCGCCCAGCCGGCGCAGCAGCAGGGCCAGCAGCGGGAACGCGGCGTAGAAGAAGGCCTCGCAGGCCAGCGACCAGCTGACCGGGTCCAGCGTCTGCCACCACGGCCGCCACCAGGAGTGCACCAGGAGGACGTCGGCCAGGCCCTGCGGCAGGGTCGGCTTCGACTGGCGGGGCAGCGTGACCGCCATGACCAGGGCGATGACGACGGTCACCAGGTGCACCGGATAGACCCGGGCGACGCGCCGCCACCAGAAACGCCGAGCCCGGTCACCCGGCCGCGCGGACCACATCAGGACGAACCCGGACAGCACGAAGAAGAACGACACCCCTGAGGCGCCTGCCTCGAACCCCCAGGACATGAAGCGGGCGGCGGTGCCGCCGAAATAGCGGAAGTTGTGCACGTGCAGTCCGAAGACCAGCAGCGCGGCCATCCATCTCAGCCCGGTGAGGGACGGCAGCGAGGGGGCGGGGGCGGACGACTGGCTACGGGACGGTGGCGCGGCGGCCGGAGCGGTAGGAAGGGCCTTGGTCGCCGTCGTCATCAAGTCACCTGCCGGTGGGTTCGCGCGTGGAGCATGAAACGGAGCGTTGCCCGTTCCACACCTTTCATTCCGGCCTCGTGCGAACATCACACCAACGCCGAGCAGTGGCCTCGGCCAAACGGGCCGCAGCGGCCGGAAGGGTGGGTGCGACCCTACCCGGACGGCCGACACGGACGGCGGCCCTCGCCGTGCGCAGTACCGCCTGGCCTGACGCCCTGGCCCGGGCTTTCGCACCCAGGCGGCGTGTCGGGACATGCGACACGAACGGGGGCGGTCATCCTTCGCCGTGTTGACGCCGCTATGACGGGGGCCGCGTGGCGGCGGAGCTCGGCCGGCTCTCGGACGGCGTGACCCGCACCGCCGACGGAGTCGTCGACGCTACGCGGGTGGGGGTCTGCGTGGTGGGGCTCCTCCTGGGCGGGACGCTGGGGATCGGCGTGGGGCTGGCGGGTGCCGAAGACGCCGGGGGACGGTGCGGGGCCGTAGGGCTGACAGCGGGCGGCGCCAGGGGGACTCGCGGGGACGTCGGTGCCGGGGGCGCCGTCAGATGCATCGGCAGGGCGACGAGGAGGGCGACGGCACAGGTCACCCCGGCCCCGGCCGCCGTACGCACCAGCCGGCGGCGGTTCGCGGTGCGCCGGATCTCCTCGTACCGGCCCGGCGGCGGGCCCAGATACGCGGTCGGCGGCCGCAGGACGACAGCGAGGGGATCGTCGGGGCCGTCGAACTCCGGCTCCGCGTCAAAGCGTGTGGTCAAGGCTTCTCCTCAGATGGACGCGGAGCAGTTCACGGGCCGCGTGCAGATCGGCCTTGACGGTTCCTTCCTTGCGCCCGGTCAGCTCGGACACCTCCCGGATCGGCATGTCAGCGTAGTAGTGCAGCAGGATCGGCACGCGCAGTCGCTCCGGCAGCGACTGCACCAGCAGCCGTACCGAGGGGTCCGTCTGTTCGGGGTGCGGGCGGGTCGCGGCCTCCGAGCCGACGCGGCGCACGGTCCGGCGCTCGCGCTCCATCTTGCGCCAGTGGTCCCGGACGAGATTGGCCGCGGTGACATAGAGGAAGCCGCGGGGCTCCTCCACCGACGTCCACCGGGCCCACAGCCGGGTGAACGCCTCCGAGGCGATCTCGTGCGCCGTCTCGTCGTCGTCGACCAGGCGGCGGCACCAGCCGGCCAGGCGTGGGTACAGGGCGGCGAACAGCTCGGACGCCGCCTTGTCACGGGACCGTTTCAACGTTCTCCAGAGTCGATGGGCTCGTCGAGGGCGATGAGGAGGATGCGGAACCGGGGGCCGTGAGTTCCACCGGTGCCGCATCCGTATCCGCCGGGTCAGGGTGTCGTGCCGGTCAGCGTGGCGAAGACGATCACGTTGTCGAGGTAGCCGTCGCCGCCCCGCGGGCCGCCGCAGGTGATCAGCCGCAGCTCCGGGCGGTCCACGTCCCCGTACACGTCCTCGGTCGGGAACTTTGCCTTGGCGACCGTACGCACCTCGTCGACGGTGAACACCGCCGACCGGCCGTTCTCCAGACGCGCCACCGCCTGCTCGCCCCGGTGCAGCTCCCCGAGCCGGCGGAAGACGCCGTCACCATAGGCGCCGACCGTGACATGGCCGAGGATCACCGACGGGCCGACCTGCCCCGGGGTGGGGGAGTGGCGGTACCAGCCGGCCCGGTCGTGCGCGGTGATCGGCGGTACCTGCACCGTGCCGTCGGCCGCCAGGCCCAGCCGCAGCAGCGGGGTGTCGACGCCGATCGCCGGGATGCGCAGCCGGACCGGCACGGAACGCCCGAGCGCGGTCGGCGTGGCGGACGGCGAGGGCGCCGGCGGCTGCTCGCGGTGGACGGTGGTGGCCGTCCGGTGAGTTGCCTGCCCCGCACAGCCCGCCAGCAGCGAGGCCGTCGCGGCGGTGACGAATGCGCGCCTGGAGAGCGAGGTCATGCCCCGGTCGCCCGGCGGCGGCGCACGGCGAACACCACGGCGCCCGCGACGAGTGCCGCTGCCGTGCCTCCGCCGATCAGCGCCTCCTCGGACCCGGAGCCCGAGGACGGCTCCCCCACCCCGGTGTCGGGCGCGCCCTTGGGCACGGCGGCGACCTGGCCCCGGTCCCGGGCCGGTGCGGGGGTCGACGCCCGGGTGGGCTCGGCGGAGCGCGCCTCGGTCGGGACGGGGGAGGGGTCCGCGGAGCGGGCGGACGGTGCCATGGTGGGGACCGGGCTCGGGGTGGCGCTGTCGGCGAACGCGGGGACGGTGCCCGCCAGGACGGCGGTGCAGGCGAGTGCCGTGGCGCTCAGGACGGTTCGGCCAGTTCGGCGCATGAAGACGCTCTCTTTCGTCGGCCCGCCGTGGTCAGGGCGGGCTGAGTAACGGATCGAGCGGAGAGACGACCCGGCGCCGGGTCAGGTTGTAAAGGGATGGCAAAGTCCCCGGAGGGGTGGTGGCGGAAGGGCAGGGGTTGTCCGCTTCGGCACCAGACTTGAACGGTTTGTTTTCTTGAATCACTCGTGTTTATAGGGATAGGTTGTCGCCATGACCGCATCCCAGCCTCCGACCACCGCCGACGAGCTGCGTGGTGCCGGCCTGCGGGTGACGGCCGCCCGCGTCGCGCTGCTGGAGACCGTTCGGAGCGGCGACCATCTCGACGTCGAAGGGGTCGCCTCGGGCGTCCGCGAGCGCGTGGGCCACATATCGCTCCAGGCCGTGTACGACGCGCTGCACGCGCTCACCACGGCAGGACTCGTCCGCCGAATCGAACCGGCCGGCAGCCCGGCCCGGTTCGAGGGGCGCGTCGGCGACAACCACCACCACGTCCTGTGCCGCTCGTGCGGTGCCGTCGCCGACGTCGACTGCGCGGTCGGCGACGCCCCGTGCCTGACCGCCTCGAACGACCACGGCTTCGTCATCGACGAGGCCGAGGTCATCTACTGGGGCCTGTGCCCCGACTGCTCCACCGTCAGCCATTCCTGAGTACGTTGATCCGCCCCCTCCGGAAGGATTTCCCCCATGTCCGAGACCCAGGAGAACACCGCGGGCAAGTGCCCGGTCGCGCACGACCGTGCCCCGCACCCCACCCAGGGCGGCGGCAATCGCCAGTGGTGGCCCGAGGGGCTCAACCTGAAGATCCTTGCCAAGAATCCCGCCGTCGCGAACCCGCTCGACGAGGGCTTCGACTACGCCGAGGCGTTCCGGGCCCTCGATCTCGCGGCCGTGAAACGTGACATCGCGGAGGTGCTCACCACCTCACAGGACTGGTGGCCGGCCGACTTCGGCAACTACGGCCCGCTGATGATCCGTATGGCCTGGCACAGCGCCGGCACCTACCGCATCTCCGACGGCCGCGGCGGCGCCGGCGCCGGCCAGCAGCGTTTCGCCCCGCTCAACAGCTGGCCGGACAACGGCAACCTCGACAAGGCCCGCCGCCTGCTGTGGCCGGTCAAGAAGAAGTACGGCCAGGCCATCTCCTGGGCCGACCTCATGATCCTCACCGGCAACGTGGCCCTGGAGTCGATGGGCTTCGAGACCTTCGGCTTCGGCGGCGGCCGCGAGGACGTCTGGGAGCCGGAGGAGGACGTCTACTGGGGTCCCGAGAAGGTCTGGCTCGACGACCAGCGCTACACCGGCGACCGTGACCTGGAGAGCCCGCTCGGCGCCGTCCAGATGGGCCTCATCTACGTCAACCCGGAGGGCCCCAACGGCAACCCGGACCCGATCGCCGCGGCCCGCGACATCCGTGAGACCTTCCGCCGCATGGCGATGAACGACGAGGAGACCGTCGCCCTCATCGCCGGTGGCCACACCTTCGGCAAGACCCACGGCGCCGGCCCCGCGGACAACGTGGGCGCCGACCCCGAGGGCGCGCCGATCGAGCAGCAGGGCCTCGGCTGGAAGAGCACCTACGGCACCGGCAAGGCCGGCGACGCGATCACCAGCGGCCTGGAGGTCACCTGGACCACCAAGCCCACCCAGTGGAGCAACGACTTCTTCGACATCCTCTTCGGCTACGAGTGGGAGCTGACCGAGTCCCCGGCCGGCGCCAAGCAGTGGGTCGCCAAGGACGCCGAGGCGATCATCCCCGACGCGCACGACCCGTCGAAGAAGCGTCTGCCCACGATGCTCACCACCGACCTGTCGCTGCGCTTCGACCCGATCTACGAGCCCATCTCCCGCCGGTTCCACGAGAACCCGCAGGAGTTCGCGGACGCGTTCGCCCGCGCCTGGTACAAGCTGACCCACCGTGACATGGGCCCGAAGGCGCTGTACCTCGGCCCGGAGGTCCCGGCGGAGACCCTGCTGTGGCAGGACCCCCTGCCGGCGGCCGAGGGCGAGCCCATCGACGCCGCCGACGTCACGGCCCTCAAGGCCAGGCTCCTCGAATCGGGCCTGACGGTCTCCCAGCTGGTCTCCACCGCCTGGGCGTCGGCCTCGACGTACCGCGGCAGCGACAAGCGAGGCGGTGCCAACGGCGCCCGGATCCGCCTGGAGCCGCAGCGCGGCTGGGAGGCCAATGACCCCGACCAGCTCGCCCAGGTCCTGCGGGTCCTGGAGGGGGTCCAGTCGGAGTTCAACTCCGGTGCCAAGAAGGTCTCCCTGGCCGACCTGATCGTCCTCGGCGGTGCCGCAGCCGTGGAGAAGGCCGCCAAGGACGCCGGCGTGGACATCGAGGTGCCCTTCACCCCGGGCCGCGTCGACGCGACCGAGGAGCACACGGACGCCGAGTCCTTCGCGGCCCTGGAGCCGACGGCGGACGGCTTCCGCAACTACCTCGGCAAGGGCAACCGCCTGCCGGCCGAGTACCTGCTCCTCGACCGCGCCAACCTGCTCGGCCTCAGCGCCCCCGAGCTGACCGTCCTGGTCGGCGGTCTGCGCGTGCTCGGTGCCAACCAGGGCGGGTCCAAGCACGGTGTCCTCACCGAGACCCCGGGCGTGCTGACCAACGACTTCTTCGTCAACCTGCTCGACATGGGCACGGAGTGGAAGTCGATCTCCGAGGACCAGACCACGTTCGAGGGCCGCGACCTGGTCACCGGCGCGGTCAAGTGGACCGGCACCCGTGCCGACCTGGTCTTCGGCGCCAACTCCGAGCTGCGCGCGGTGGCCGAGGTCTACGCGAGCGACGACGCCAAGGAGAAGTTCGTGAAGGACTTCGTCGCCGCCTGGACGAAGGTCGCCAACGCGGACCGGTTCGACCTGGTCTGATCCCGGCGAAGCCCGGTGCGTGACGCCCGGGCCGGCCTCACCGGCCGGCCCGGGCGTCTTTGCGTCCGCATGGTCTGCTTTACGTGCCAACTCCCCGTAGTTTGCTGCACATCAGCGGTTCTTTACCTCAGCATGGCCTCGACTCCTGCCGTTCACGCGACCTTCGCAGACTCTGCACGTCCTGGAGTCACCCCCCGTCCCGACCGCCCGCGGGAGTTCGCGCATGAGTCACGGTCACAGCCACGACCACGGTCACCATCACCACCATCACACGGACGCCGACGCCTCGTCGCTGCCGCCCGCCCTCGATCTGTCGGTCCCCGACGAGGAGCTGACGCCCGGTCAGCTCTCCCGCCGCTCGATGCTGCGCCGCACCGGTCTGCTCGGCGCGGGCCTCGCGGCGGGCAGTGTCCTCGCCGGCGCGGGCCAGGCCGCCGCCTCGGTCTCCTCCGCCCGCTTTCGGGACGGCCGCTCCGGCGACTACCTGTGGCTGGCCGGTGACCACCACATTCACACCCAGTACAGCTCGGACGCCAAGTACCGGGTCGTCGACCACGTCCGCCAGGCCAACGCGCACGGCCTGGACTGGATGGTCATCACCGACCACGGCAGTGAGACCCACGCCAAGATCGGTGTGGAGAAGGTCAACCCGGACATCGTCGCGGCCCGTGACGAGATCGAGGACACCCTGGTCTTCCAGGGCCTTGAGTGGAACATCCCGGCCGCCGAGCACGGCACCGTCTTCGTCCACCCCGGCAAGAACGAGGTCGCCGTCCTCAAGGAGTTCGAGAACTCCTTCGACGGTTCGGTCAAGGGCGCCTCCGCCAACACCCCGGCCAACGAGGCGCTGGCCATCTCCGGCCTCAACTTCCTCGCCGAGCAGGTGCAGCGCCGCAAGGTCAAGGACGCCCTGTTCCTCGCCAACCACCCGGCGCGCAAGGGCATCGACTCCCCGCACGAGATCCGCGCCTGGCGCGACGCCCAGCCCTCGATCGCCGTCGGCATGGAGGGCGCCCCCGGCCACCAGGCGGGCGGCCTGCCCAAGCCGAACGGCCCCGGCTCCGCGCGCGGCATCTACGACAACAGCCCGAGCGCCGACTCCTTCGGCGGCTACCCGCTGGAGAGCTACCGCACCTGGGGCGGCTTCGACTGGATGACCGCCACCGTCGGCGGCCTGTGGGACAGCCTGCTCGCCGAGGGCAAGCCCTGGTGGATCACCGCCAACTCCGACTCCCACAACGTCTACGCGGACAGCGCGGTACGCGGCCCGAACGGCGACTTCAACGCCAACGGCCGCTACAACGACCCGGTGTACGGCGGCGGCATCAGCCTCACCGACACCGACTTCTGGCCCGGCCAGTACTCCCGCACCCACGTCGGCTCCGCCTCCTTCTCCTACAAGTCGGTGATGGACGGCATCCGGGCCGGCCGGGTCTGGGTCGACCACGGCGGCCTGATCAGCGGCCTTGACGCCCAGCTGCGCTCCGGCTCCCGCGCGGTGACCCTCGGTGGCGTGCTCCAGGTCCGCAAGGGCAGCCAGGTCGAGCTGGTCATCGAGATCAGCCTCGCCAACGGGCCCAACTGGTCCCAGTTCGTGCCCACCCTGGCCCGCGTCGACGTCATCCAGGGCGATGTCACCGGGACGGTCTCCGACAAGGACACCTTCGCCACGCCCGCCACCAAGGTCGTGAAGTCCTTCGAGGTCAACAAGGCCACGGGGGCGGTCCGGCTGACGTACTCCCTCGGCCGCCTCGACAAGCCGGTCTACGTCCGGCTGCGCGGCACCGACGGCAACCGCTCGGCGGTCGGCATCAACGGCGCCGCCGTGGACCCGGCGGGCCCGGCCATCGACGTCCTCGGCGACGCCGACCCGTGGAAGGACCTGTGGTTCTACTCCAACCCGATGTGGGTCCTGCCCGCATGACCTCCCCGCACCACGCCTCCGGCGTCCACCCCGTCATCGGGGTGGACGCCGGTACGGCGACCCTGCGCGAGGCGGACCACCTGATCCACGGGCTGCTGGGCCGACCGGCGCTCACGGACGGCGTGTTCGCCTGCACCCACCTGTACCGCACCGACGAGCGCCGGGGTACCGCGGTGTCGCTTGCGGTCCCGGACCCGGACGCCGTGTGGCAGGAACTGCTGGAGTGGTTGCCGGAGGGCGGCGGCCTCGCCCTGACCGACCGCACCCACGGTCCGGGCGACGCGGTGGACACCGCCCGCCGGGCGGCCGCCGCACCCCGCACCTCCGGCCGGGCCGTGGTCTACCCGGGCGTGGAGCATCTCACCGGCACGGTCACCGTGGCCGCCGTACTCGACCGCAGCGCCATCGAACGCCTGGTGGTGCTGGGCGCCCCGGCCGCCGAACTCCCGCCCGAAACCAAGATCCTGACGCAGGATCACGTACGCCCGGAGTGGCGGAACGGGGTCCTCACCCTGACCCTGGTCCCGGCGGCGGGCGGCCTGCTGGCCCCCTTCGAGGTCCCCAACCCCACTCCCTGCTGCGCCGACCATCTCTGACGCGAGGTCAGCGCCCGGAGCCGCGGCCGGACAGCTCCCCGCCGACACCGACGCGCACGGCCCCCCGTCCACCGGCAGCGGTCCGGGGACACCGTGCGCGCGCACCAGTCGCACCGCACGGAGACCTCCGCCCCGGCCTCCCAGCGGTCCGGTCACCCGCCGCAGCGCGGCTCCTCCACAACGGTCCCCCCACTGCCTAGTGACATGGCCTGGTCAAATCTGTCAGGCTTCCGACTCGCACCGTTCGTAACGCGTGACCCGAGGCCGCTCCCCGGCGCACCCCAGCCGGACGGACGGTCACCGAGCAGGCCGGGATCCCGGCCGCCGCAAAGGAGTTTCGTGTGAGACCGACCCCCCACAAGGCCTTCGCCACCAGCGCGCTGGCCGTCGCCGCCCTCGCCGCGGCCCTGCTCCCCGGCGCCCCGGCGTCGGCGGCCGAGGCCACCGCCGCCGCCTGCACGGCGAGCCAGCTGATCACCAACGGTGGCTTCGAGAGCGGTACTTCGCCCTGGACCCAGTCGTCCACCAGCGTGATCACCAACCGCTCCGGCCAGTCCGCCCACGGCGGCACCAGCTTCGCCTGGCTGGACGGCACCGGCGGCACCCACACCGACACGCTCTCGCAGAGCGTGACCATACCCTCGGGGTGCTCCGCCACCCTCACCTTCTGGATGCACATCGACACCGCCGAGACGACCGGCTCCACGGCGTACGACAAGCTCACGGCCAAGATCGGCAGCACCACCCTGGCGACCTACTCCAACCTCGACAAGAACACCGGCTACGTCCAGAAGTCCTTCGACGTCTCGGCGTTCGCCGGCCAGACCGTGACCGTGGCCTTCACCGGCACCGAGGACTCCAGCCTCCAGTCCAGCTTCGTCCTGGACGACATCGCCCTGGACACCTCGGGCGCCACCACCCCGGGCGACACCACCCGCACCCCGGCCGCACCGTCGTACACCGTCAGCCTGACCAGCAACGCCACCGGCACCAGCTGGACCGGCCACGAGAGCGCGACCTTCACCAACGCCTCCGCCACCGCGCTGAGCGAGGTGTACCTCCGCCTCTGGGACAACTACCACGGCACCTGCTCGGCCCCGCCGATCACCGTCAGCAACGTCACCGGCGGCACCGCGGGCGACCTCTCCGTCGCCTGCACGGCCCTGAAGGTCACCCTGCCGACGCCGCTGGCGCAGGGCCAGAGCACATCGATCGGCTTCGACCTGGGCATCACTGTCCCCAGCGGCGCCGACCGCTTCGGCTACGACGGCAGCTTCAGCTTCATCGGCAACGCCCTGCCCGTCCTCGCGGTCCGGGACGGATCCGGCTGGCACCTGGACCCGTACACCAACAACGGCGAGTCGTTCTACTCCCTGGCCGCCGACTTCAAGGTCACCCTGGACCACCCGACCAGCCTGCTGGTCCCGGCCACGGGCACCTCGACCGACACCCCCGGCACCAGCGGCCGTACCGTCACCACCGCGACCGCCGCCAAGGTCCGTGACTTCGCCTGGGCGGCCGGGCCCTTCACCAAGATCTCCGGCACCTCCACCGCCGGCGTCCCGGTCAACATCTACTCGGTCTCGGGGATCAGTTCCTCCAGCGCCCAGTCGATGCTCACCACCGCCAAGTCGGCGGTCGACGCGCACGCCGGCCGCTTCGGGGCGTACCCGTACGGCGAGTTGGACGCCGTCATCGACAACAACTTCTGGTTCGGCGGCATGGAGTACCCGGGCTTCGTCCTGGACCTGGTCAGCACCACCGCGCTCACCCACGAGATCGGCCACCAGTGGTGGTACGGCATCGTCGGTGACGACGAGTACAACAGCCCCTGGCTGGACGAGGCGTTCACCGACTACGCCACCGACCTGGCACAGGGACTGAGCGGCACCAACTGCTGGAACAGCGTGTCCTGGGCCTCGTCGGCGGAGAAGATCACCAACTCGATGGCGTACTGGGACGCCCACTCCTCCCGCTACTCCACCGTCGTCTACGGCTACGGCAAGTGCGCCCTGCACGACCTGCGCCGCCTCATCGGCGACACCGCCATGACCACGCTGCTGAGGAACTACGCCACCGCACACTGGTACGGCGTCTCCACCACCGCCGAGTTCAAGGCGGCGGCCCAGGCGGCCACCAGCACCGACCTGACGTCGTTCTGGACCACCCACCGCATCGACGGCTGACGCACGTCGTTCCGTGGACCCGGGCGTGGCACGGCCGTTGGTCAAGGCCGTGCCACGCCCGGGTCGTTCGCGTTCCTGGCGTACGCCGCGGTGTGGTAATCCTTCCGTCGTCCCGTACGCCGAGGATTGCCGTGGTACCGCTTTCATGAACCAGTCCCGCCCCCTTGCCCTCCGTCGCCGCGAGGTCTCCGTGGCACCGGAACGGCTGGCGATGCTCGGCGACGCCGTGTTCGCCATCGCCATCACCCTGCTCGCGCTCGACATCAATGTCCCCGAGGGCCTGCGCGACTCCGAGGTCGCCCACGCCGTACGGGAGCTGTTCCCCGCGATCGGCGCGTACCTGCTGAGCTTCGCCGTCATCGGCGTGCTCTGGCTGACCCAGCACGCCCTGTTCACCGTGATCGCCACCATCGACCGCTCACTGCTCCACCTGTACTTCGCCCTGCTCGCGGTCGTGGCCGCGCTGCCCTTCCCGACCAAGCTGCTCAGCCAGTACGGCGAGACGACCACGGCGACGGCCTGCTACTCGGGCGCGATCGCCCTGTCGCTCGGCCTCCTGTGCGCGATGTACCTGCGGCTGCTCACCGCGCCCGCGCTGGCCGCCCCGGAGGCGGACCCCGGGCAGCTGAGGAAGACGGTCCGCCGCAACCTTCTGCTCGTCCTGGTCTTCGCCACGGCGATCCCGGTGGCCTTCTGGTCGCCGAACCTCGCCAAGTACTGGTGGCTGCTGGCGATCCCGGTTCGCGCCGTGCACCGCAGGCCCGCTCAGAGCGCCGCCGGGGCGCCGGCCGAGGCAGAGCCCGGGTCCTGAGGGCAGCCCGAGGCCCCGGCCCGCGGGAGGCGGGCCGGGGCGGTGAAGGGCCGGCTCAGGTCAGCAGACGGTCTTGAAGGCCGTCTCGACGAAGCGGGCCGTGGTCTTCGGGTGGCTGATCATCGGCACGTGGGACGGCGCTCCTCGTCGGCCAGCCGGTGGGCGAGCTCGTCGGCGCTCCAGGCGGGGCGGCTCACCAGCCGGTTGCCGATGATCCGCAGCGCCAGCGGCAGCCCGCCGCACAGCTGCGCCAGCCGGGTGAGCGCCGACTCCCCGTCCGTGGCGGACCGTTCGCCGAGAATGCCGGTCAGCAGCTCGGTGGCCTCCGGCATCTGCAGGGGACCCAGGACGAGCCTGCGCACGCCCTCCAGGCCGGACAGCAGGCGCCGGCTGGTGACCAGCACCCGGGCCGCGCCCCCGCCCGGCAGCAGCGGGCGCACCTGTTCCTCGGACGCGGCGTTGTCGAGCACGACGAGAACGCGCCGGTCCCGCAGCAGAGAGCGGTACAGGGAGGCACGGCCGTGGGTGTCGGCCGGCAGCTGCTGCTCCACGACCCCGAGTGAACCCAGCAGCAGCGCCAGGGCGTCGTCGACGGCCAGCGGCCGCTGGGACATGCCGAACAGGTCGAGGAAGCACACCCCGTCGGGAAAGCCCGGCCGCACGGCGTGGGCGGCGCGGACGGCGAAGGTGGTCTTCCCCAGCCCGGCCGAGCCGGTGACGAGCCCCACCACGGCGACGCCGGGGCCGAGTTCGCTCTGCACGAGCCCGTCGACCCAGGCCAGTTCGGTGGCGCGGCCGGTGAAGTCGCCGATGGACCGCGGGAGTTCGCACAGCCCGGTCGGGCGGGTCCAGTGATCCCGTAGCCGGGCGTCCCGCGCGAGTTGCAGGAGTTGCTGCCGGGCGTCGTAGGCCAGCGCGAGCGCGTCCGCGACCGCGGTGACGGTCCGCTGCTGGGGGCCCTTGCTCCGGCCGCGCTCGATGTCGGACAGGGTCCGGGCGCTGACCCCCGAAGCGTCGGCCAGCTGCTCCAGGGTCAGACGGGCCGCGCGGCGATGGCCCCGCAGCAACTGGGCGAAGGTCGGACGATCGCTGATCGGGCTGCTCCTTCTCGGCGAAATGGGCACTTGACCCACTTCGAACGTCCGTAAGCCTACTCGGACCCCGCGGAGCGCCCACCCCGTCGCCCGGAGGGACCAGCAGAACTTGCATCACTCGTACGGCGGGCCTGGCGTGCAGCCGGTCGCCGGAACCGGAAGCCTAGGATCCGAAACCGGACATGCAGGACATATCTCGCCTTGCCCGGTAGGGGCGGGGCTTCACCTCACGACTGAAGGAGACGGGATGCCGCACCGCGCCGGGAGAACCCGCTGGCGGCTCTTCGCGGTGGTCCTGGTGCCCGGCGTCGCGGCGTGCGCCACCGTCGGCATCGGCATGGCGCAGGGCGTACTCGCCGCGTCGTTCTTCATCTCCGGCCAGAAGTTCCAGGTCACCGCCGACTCGCTGACCGCCCGTGGGTTCAGCCTCTACGGCATGGTCGACGTGACCAGAAAGCATGAACTCGTCCCCGTCGTGGTCACCGGCTTCCGGCATGCGGCGATCAGCGGGCTGTGCCAGTCCGTCGTGGTCGACGTCCCACTACTGGGCACCCAGACCGTACGGCTCACCGGCGGTGACGATCGGCTGGCCGAGGCGTCGGACCTGTTCCTCGACTCGACGACGTCGACGGCCGAAGGCGCGAATTTCACCGGCCTGGACATCGGTGTCGCTCAGGGCGCCCTCACCAAGGGCCCGGTCAGGTCCGGAGACCGGGACTCCCGGTTCTTCGATCCGGACGGCGTCGCCCAGCAGGCAGTCTCGACCACCCTGACCGACGTGCGGGTGAAGGCGGTCGCGCTGTCCGCCGGCACCTTCAACATCCCGGGTCTGCAGGTGCGGCTCCAGCCGGGCGACCACGCATGTCCCTGACCCGGCGGGCCAGGACATCATTGATCAGGACAGGACGCGTGATCACCAACCCCTTCGCCAGACCAGGCGAACTGCTCGCCACCGCCCCGGAGTTCCGGCGCAGGTTCCGCACCTGGCGCGGCGAACGTCCCTTCTGGGCCGGGCTGTTCACCTTCGGGGCCGGGCTGCCCATCCTCTACTGGCCCTACGCGAACCTGGACCTTGGCGGGATCCCGCTCGCCCTGTCGACCACATCGGGCGCCGGCGCCCTGGTGATCGGCACCCTGCTTCTGGTGCTGGGCGTCGCCCTCTGCTGCCGTCCCCATCTCCGGGTCTTCGCCGGGATCGCCACCCTCCTGCTCTCGGTCGTCTCCTTTCCCGTCGCGAACTTCGGCGGCCTCTTCCTGGGCGTCGCCTGCGGCCTGATCGGCGGCTCCCTGGCCTGCGCCTGGCTGCCGCCCGCGGCCGAGGAACCGCCGGCACCGCCGAGCGACTGCGGGACCACGGCCGTGGTGGCGCCGGAGGGCCGAAGTGGCGACTGCTGACGACCGCACCGGCCGGAGCGCGCGCACTGACGGGCGCGGCCGCCCGCGCCGTACGAGTACGGCCGGTTCGGTGTTCGCCCGTGCGTCCGGGCCACTCGCCTGCGCGGCGGCCGTGGCCTGTCTGTCCCTGTCCCTGTACCGGGGGTCCCTGCAGCCGGGGTCCCTGCACCCGGGCGTGAGCCTCTCCGCGGCGCCCGCCGACGCACCACGCCTCGGCGCGTACCCGCCGCGCGCCGCCAAGGGCTCCTGGACGCTGCGCGCCGACCGGCTCGTCCTGCGAGGCGCGAGGTTCCGTGGCATCGCCACGGTGCGCACCGCGACGGGGACCGTCCGGGCACTGAGGTTGACCGTGCGGTCACTGGACGCCGTCGACCTCGACCTGACCGTCGGCCGGGGCCGCGCGGCGCTGCGCCTGCGGGCCAGACCGGCGACGACCTCCACCCTCAAGGGCCAGGGCACCGGAGGTGCGGTCACCCTTTACGTCCGCAAGCTGTCCGGCAGGGTCACGGGCCTCGGCGGCGGCCAGCTCCCGGCGGACCGCACCGTCACCGTGACCCCCGAGTCCGTACCCCGCTGGCTCTCGCACCCGGTCGTCCGTACCCGCACGATCACCCTCGTTTCGGCGACCGTGGCACAGGTCGTGCAGCTTGGCGGTCAACTGTCCATGAAGGGAGCGCAGTTGCGGGTCGTGGCCAGGTGACCTACGCCCCCGGCAGCGGGCGGACCGTGAGGATCTGCGACGCGTGTCCGACCGGCCCGTCGAGTTCCAACGGAGCCGGCGCCGGCTCCGCTCCCCCGTGCCGTCCTCGGTGATCCTGTCGATGATGGCGGTCGGTCCGAACACCCCCGTGTGTTCTGTGGTCTCTGCCTTCACCCCACAGGACTCCCGAGCTGTGACCGACGTTCCGTGAATGCCCCGTTCCATCCGAAAGGGTGAAGAATTCGAGCCATGTCCGCACGCACCTCGGCACGGTCCAGGGAGGAGGACCGTGCCGAGGTGATCGGGGCCGTGTGGAGGTCAGGCCGTGGCGCGCTGCCTACGGCGCAGCGTCAGGTACGTGCCCGTGGCACCGACGGCCACGAGGGCGCCCACGCCGAGGCTCACCGGGAGGGTCGGGAACTCGCCGGAGCCGGTCGTGGCGGCCGTGTTCACCATCGCCGGGCCCGGCGTGATGTGCGTGCTGACCGGAGCCACCTGGTGGATCGGGCCGACACGCTTGACGGAGCCGTCCGAGTTCAGCAGCACCTGCTTGTTGTTGGGGTGCCGGAAGTCGAACATGTTCGTCAGCGAGCCCGCGGTGGCGTCGAAGGAGTGGTCGCCGACCCGGCCGGTGCGCCAGTTGTCCTCGATGAAGCGGGTGATCGAGGCCTGGTCGGTCTGGGTGTGGTCGACCTTGTTCACCTTGCTGTACGGCGAGATGACCAGCATCGGCTGCCGGGTACCGGGGCCGCAGCGGTCGGCGTAGCCGCCGGACGCGGCCGGGCCCGCCTGGCAGGCGGCGCTGTCGAGGGCCTTGCCGTTGGAGCCGACCGTGGTGTCCTTGGAGCCGTTGCGGGGCTTGGCGTAGGCGTGGTCGTACCAGCCGTCGGAGTCGTCGTAGGCGACGACGATCGCCGTGGACTTCCACTGCGGCGAGCTCTGGATGGTGTTGATCTCGTTGACGAGGAAGTGCTGCTCGTCGGTCGGGTCGGAGTAGCCGGCGTGGCCGTCCTGGTACTCACCGGCCTTGAGGAAGCTGACGGCCGGCAGCTTGCCCGCCTTGGCGACCGCGGTGAAGTCGGTCAGGTCGTAGTTGTGGTTGGCCTGGCCGTTGTGACCGATCTCGTTGACGTTCTTCGGCGCCACGTGGTGCGGGTTGGACGTCGACTTGTAGTACGAGAACGGGTTGTGGTGCGGGCTGTAGTCGACCACGGAGGCGCCGCCGACGTTGGTGTGCGTGGTGTCGCACCTGGCGTAGGAACCGGACGCGCCGGTGTAGGCCGTGGACGGACGGAAGCCGCCCTGGAACCAACCCCACGTCACGCTCTTGGCGTTGAGCAGGTCACCGATGTTCTTGCCCTGCAGCGACGCCAGCGCGCTGGTGCTGGTGTGGTCCTTGTCGGAGCAGTCGTCGTAGGCCGGGTCCGGGTCGTTGATGACCGTGCCCACACCCTTGGCGTTCGGGGAGGCGATGGCGTACGAGTCGGGGGTCGACGTCTGCTTGCCGGTGACCGAGTCGACCGAGATCGCGCCGTGCGTCTGACCCGAGACCAGGTTGAGCGCGCCGGGCGTGGACGGCCCGTAGACCGAGCTGTAGGAGCGGTCGTTGAGGGAGTACTGCTGGGCGTAGTTCCACAGCGCGGTGACGGTGTTGCCGTCGTAGTAGTCCATCACCAGGCCGGGCTCGCCGAACAGGCCGCCGCTGCACTTGTCGACCTCGGTGTTCTGCACGAACTGGTCGGCCTTGCCGCCGTCGTATGCGTACTGCTCGGGCCCGTAGGAGTGGTTCTGGTCGCAGGTCATGGCCTGCGCCGGGGTGAGCCGCTTGGGCGCGTACTGGTTCGGGTTCTTCGTGAGCAGCCCGGCGTGCGCGAGGGTGTCGATGTTCTTCGGGGTCTTCTTGGACGCCGTGAACTTCGTGCCGTCGGTGTTCGCGGCCTTGGGGTAGGTCGCGAAGTAGTGGTCGAAGGAGATGTTCTCGTCGAACAGCACGACCACGTGCTTGATCGGCGTGGCGGTCGACGACCCGCCGTGGTGCCCTGCGGGTACGGCCGCCCAGCTGGGCGCGGTGCCACCGAGGACCGTGAGCGCGGCGGCCCCCACGAGCGCCCCCAGACTCCTGATCGCCGTTCGTCTTCCTGTGCTGGCCATGCGAACTCATCCTCCGGGCATGAACGTCAGTGCGTCGTACAGGCAGGGATGCTTCGCCCGCTTCCGGGCGTTGCGGCGGAGCCATGATGGCGGGTGAGTGAATACCGGGTCAGGGATGCTGGGGAAAATCTTGACTGTGTATTGACCGATCGGGTCAGGGAGTTGTCCGAACAAGCTCAGATTTCGAACAGGTTCAGGTGAGGAGGGTGCGCCCGTACCAGTCGCTGTTGTCCCGGACCCCGGGCAGGGCGAAGAAGTACCCGCCGCCGAACGGCGAGATGTAGTCGACGAGGGGTTCGCCGGCCAGCCGTTTCTGCACGGTCTCGAACTGCCGGGCCAGGTCCCGCTGGTAGCAGCAGAACAGCAGGCCCATGTCGAGGTTGCCGTTGCTGTCCATGCCCCGGTCATAGTTGTAGGCGCGGCGCAGGATCCGCTGCTCGGCGGTGGCCGTGGTGCGTGGGTTGGCCAGCCGGATGTGCGCGTCCAGCGGGATGACATCGCCCTTGGGATCGTCGGCGTAGTCGGGCGTGTCGTGCTCGGCGTCGCCGTCCAGGGGTGCCCCGGACTCACGGGAGCGGCCGAACATCCGCTCCTGCTCGCCGAGCGAGACCCGGTCCCAGAACTCCACCAGCATGCGGATGAGCCGCACCACCTGGTAGCTGCCGCCGACCGCCCAGTCCGGCTCGCCGGCATCGGCGCCGACCCACACCAGCCGATCCATCTCGCGGGCGCTGGTGGTCTCCGGGTTGGCGGTGCCGTCCTTGAAGCCCATCAGGTTGCGCGGGGTGCCGGACGGCCGGGGCGGGCTGGTGAACCCGTCCATCCGCCAGCGGACCTGCATTCCGCCCCGGGTGTGCCGGGTGATGTCGCGCAGGGCGTGCAGCACGGTGTCGGCGTCGTCCGCGTGCAACTGCACACTGAGGTCGCCGTGGCACCACTCCGGCCTGAGGTCGTCGTCGGGGAAGGCCGGCATCATGGTCAGCCGACGGGGTCTCAGTTTCCCGAGCCCGTACCGGTCGTCGAAGAGCGAGGCGCCGACGCCGACGGACACCGCCAGCGCCCTGGACGGCAGTTCCTCGCCGAGGACGCCGGAGTCGGCGGGCGTGGCGGTGACACCCACCGGGTCGGGGGTGCCGCCGGAGGTGAGGAAGCGGGCGCGTTCGGTGAGCGTGCGCAGCAGGTCGGTCAGCTCGGCCCGGTTCCCGGCGGTGACGTCGAGCGAGGTGAACACGGTCGTCCGGCGCGGCGCCGCGATCACGGACTGCTGGCGGGCGCCGTGGAAGGGCGCGATGGCGGGCGTCGCCGCGGTGATGTCCGCGACCGGGGCGGCCGCGCCGCCGGCGGCCAGCCCCGCGCCCGCGAGCGCCGCGCCCCGCAGGAACCCACGGCGGCCGACTCCGCCCTTGCCCGTCGTCTCGTTGGTGCTCACACCGTCCTCCGCGGATCGCACAGGGTGGCCACCGACGCCAGCCGTTCCACCAGGTCCCCGAACGCCGCGTCGACGTTCTCGCGCCGGCGGTGGCTCAGCTGCCCCAGGGGGGTCCAGGTGCCGTCGTGCCCGAAACCGTCGAGTGTCTTCCCGACCCGGTCCAGTTCGCTCTCCAGGCCGGACAGACCTGGGTACCGGGTGGCGAGCAGCGGGTGCAGCCGGGACATGACCTGCACCGTGCCGTCCAGGTTGGCGCGGGCGGTGGCGAGGTTGCTGCCGCTGCCGTAGTCGGTACGGCCGGTCAGTTCGAACTGCACCGTGTTCTCCAGGATCTCGTGCGCCCGCAGCCCCAGCTGGGCGGGGTCCATCCGGGTCTGCGCCCAGTCGTCGCGCAGCGCGGTGACCGCCTTGACCAGGTCGGCCGCCGGCCCGCGCAAGCCGCTCGCGGACTCGCCGTGCCACAGGCCGTACTCGATCCGGTGGAAGCCGGTGAAGTCCTTGTCGTGCACCCCGCCGGGCAGGCCCGCGTCCGTGCCGTTGATCGCGCCGTCCGCGTCCCCGAAGGCGTCGTACGCCGCGCCCAGCCGCTCGTACTCCAGGTGCGCCGGCAGCCAGTCGGTACGGGCGGCGGCGAGGTCGCCGCCGTCGATCGCGTCCCGCAGCGTCGTCGTCAGCCGTACGACGTCGGACAGTCCGCTGCCGATCCACTTCTGGTAGGCGATCGCCGGCGGGATCAGGTCGTGCTCGCTGACCGGGGCCGCGGCGGGCCCGCTCTTCCCCCTGGTGATGCGGACCGTGGGCCCGGTGACGGCGTCGGCGTCGTCGGGGACGCACTTGAACGCGTAGGTGCCCTTGCCGAGGCGGACGGTGAGCTCGCGGGTGGTACCGGGGCCGATGCCCTCCACGTCGCCGTAGACGGCCTGGCTCTTCGGGTCCTCCAGGAGGATCTCGGCGGAGCCGTCGGTCGGGTTGCGCAGGTCGAAGACCTGGACACCGGGGGCCGGCGCGCTCCAGCCCCGGCCGCAGCGGCTGGCGGACACCTCGACCGTGGTGTGCGGCAGGGCTGCCGGGTCGGCGTGTGGGGGGCGTGAGTCGTGCGTGAGCGCCAGGACTCCGGCCACCAGGCATACGACGGCGACCGCGACGACCGCCCAGGGACGCAACGACCTCCAGCTGAGGCCGGACAACACCATCCCGAGCTCCCGGGTTCGTACCGTTCGTGATCGCCTCATGTTAGGCAGGCCTTCGCACTCGAACGGCCGTCCAGGGAAACCCATGACCAAGAGTTCCCTGCCGGTTCACCGGACCTCCCGACGAGCCCCTCGGTGGGTTCCGGGCTGGACCAGCCTGAAGAACGCGCGGGCGCCGGCGCGTTGTACGGACTGCCGCAGCCGCGCCGGGAGCGGACGGGAGACGGGCGCGGGGGCGGGGACGCCGGCCAGGCGCGGGAACTGCTCACCGCGGCCGGCCTCGAAGTCGCCGCCTTCGAGGGGCAGATCAACGTCCTCACGTCCCCACCCGGCATGCGCGGACCCGCCTGGGCCGCCCGCGAGACCCTGGTCAGCGAGGGCCTCGCCACCCCGGACGACCTCGCCCGCTGGGACGCGGCGTTCCGGGAGATCGAAGCGGACACCAGCGCACTCCGCTTCTTCGCCGCCACCTTCGTCGCCGTCGGCCGACGCGGCCAGTGCTGTGACCGGATAGGTTCACCGGTTCCGCTCGGTACTGGAAGCTACGCGGTGTGGAGGGATGGGGCGTATCGGTCCGGCGAGGGAAGGCACGGTGGCGCCATCAGTAGGGGGCGCGGGCGGAACTGCTCATCAGGGGCGGGTGTGGACGCCGATGCCTCCGGAGACGGTGAGGTTGTCGCCGGTGATGTAGCCGGCGGCGTCCGAGGCGAGGAAGGCCACGGCTTCGGCGATGTCGGCGGGAGCGCCGACGCGGCCGAGCGGGACGTCCCGAGCCCAGGAGTCGATCATTTCCTGGGAGACACCCATCTTGCTGTAGGCAGGGGTGTTGATCAGTCCTGGGCTGACGGCGTTGACGCGGATGCGGCGGGGGGCGAGTTCGAGCGCGAGGGACCGCATGAGCGGCAACAGTGCGCCCTTGGCGGCTGTCATGGCGGCTCCGATCCCTTCGCCGGCGCCCACGGTGATCACGACTGAGGCGTCCTCGTTGAGGATCGGGAGCGCCTTCTGCAGGGTGAAGAAGGTGCCTTTGACGTTGATGTCGAACAGCGCATCGAAGGCGGCTTCGTCGGTTGACTCGATCGGGCCGGGGCGGGAGATGCCCGCATTGAGGAAGAGTAGGTCGAGGGAGTCGAATTGCTGGCGTGCCTGGTCGATCGCATGGTCGATGTCCGGCAGGGACCGTGCGTCGGCCTGGACGGCCATGACGTCTTCGGGAAGTCCGGCATTGGCGGCATTGCCCACGCCTATGACCATGACGCGGTAGCCGCGGGAGTGGAGCAGTTCAGCGGTCGCCTTGCCGATGCCGCTGGTTCCACCGGTGATCAGAGCTGCGGGTGCGGACATGGTGCGCTCCTTTTGCGTTCCTGTGAGGTAGGACTCTGGCAGCGTACGACTAATTGGCAGTGACTGCCAAGCAGGATGTGAGTGACGGCCTGGCAGTGCTGGGCTAACCTGGTGGCATGAAGCAGGAAGCCAAGACAGCGACGGGCGCACCGGCCACGCTGTGGGACCGGACACGGCAGCTGGCCTCCCGGGAGATCCTCGAGACGGCTCTGCGCCTGTTCACCGAGCAGGGCTACGACGAGACGACCATCGCCCAGATCGCCCGAGAGGCCGGTGTCTCCCAGCGCACCCTCTTCCGCTACTTCGGCACCAAGGAGGACCTTCTCGGCGGCGACCAGGACCGGTTTGGGCAAGTCCTGACGGACACGATCAGCGAACAGCCCGCCGAAGCCGGTGTCTGGGAGGCCCTGCGCGCAGGGGTTGCCGCCGTATTGGCCTTGCACGACAGCCGAGAGCAGGCCCTGGAGCGGTTCCGTCTCCTGCACAACACCGCCTCGCTGCGTGCCGGTTGGCTCGAAAAGCGACTGCGGTTCCAGGAGGACCTGCTGCCGCTCGTCACGGCGCGTATGGACGCTGCATCTGCTGTCGGCGCTACGGATCCGAGGGCCCGCGCGGTGATCGCGACGGCGTTCGCCTGCCTGGATGCCGCATCGATGACGTGGGTCGACAACGACGGCAAGGGCGACATCATGGACCTGTACGACGAGTGCCTGGCCGCAGTGCGCGGCTGATCACTAGTGCTGTGACGCACGTTCGCCGGGTTGTTCAGGCTGCGCTTTCGAGAGGGCGTCTGCCCCAGCGGATGCCCTTCTCGCTGCGGATGCGGGCGCGCTCCTTGCGTTCGGCGGCCAGGACGTCGCGGTGGCGGGTATTGGCGTTACGCCACCGGACGTAGGCGTGCAAGGCCCGGGTCTGCACGGTGTGGTTGGGGTGGTGCGAGATGGCGATGGTGAACTGCCTCAGCGGTCCGAAGTGGGCCTCGATCGGGTTCGCCCACGAGGCGTAGGTCGGGGTGAACCACAGCTCGACCTTGTGCTTCTTCGCCCAGCGGCGGAGGTCGGCGCCTTTGTGGGTGGACAGGTTGTCCAGGATGACGTAGATCGGTCCACCGTCCGGGCGGGCGGCTCGGATCGACTTCAGCGCGGCCAGCGTGTTCGCGGCACCTTTCCTGCGACGGTTGACGCCCCACAGAGTGTCGTCGCCGACCGAGTAGCAGCCGTGGAAGTACCGGATGCCGTGGGTGCGGTGGTAGGTGGCCGGCAGCCGGTCGGGGCGTTTGCGCTCGGCCCAGCCGGAGCCTGCGGTGGGTCGGATTCCGAGCGGGCCGAACTCGTCGAAGGAGAAGACCCGGTCCGGGAAGCGGTCCAGTACTTCCTCGATCCGGTCCAGTTTGGCGTCCCGCTCGGGGTCCGGGGATTGCTTCCAGGTCTTGGTGCGCTGGAAGGTGATGCCGCGGCGGGCGAGCAGGCAGCCTAATGTCTCGCGGCCGATGCCGATGACCCGGCTGTGGACTTTGCGCAGGTAGGCCGCGGCGGTCAGCCGGAGTTGACTGATGTTCAGTATGTCCAGCCGTGCCACCGCCGTATCCTGCGGGCCGTGACGGCGACCTGTGTACTGGACGGTACCCGTATCGGCACGCTGGAGGACTTCTGGCGGGTGATCGGCGAGGCGGTCAACGGGTCCGGCGGCTACTTCGGCCGCAATCTCGACGCGCTCGTCGACTGCCTCAGCGGCGGCTTCGGAACCCCCGGCGACGATGACTTCGTCTTCGAGTGGCGCGACCACGAGGCCTCCCGGGCCCGTCTGGGTCACCCGGAGACCGCCCGTCGGCTGGAAATCCGGCTCGCCCGCTGCCACCCGTTCAACCGTGCCGCCGTCGCGGCGGAGTGGGCCGAGGCCCGCGCGGGGCGCGGGGCCACCGCCTTCGACTGGCTGCTCGGCGTCTTCGAGCAGCGTGCCACGGGTGCGCTGCGGCTGCGGTGAACCCGCCGTGAACCGCCGGGTCTTCGGCGCCAGGGCCGGTGCCGCACTCGCGTCCACCGCCGCTGACAAGGAAAGATGGGTATCCGATGATCGATCAACGACTGCGGAGGAAGTGGACTCATGCCGCATGAGCGAGCGGGCCGGCCGGCGGCTCCGGAGGACCTCGTCGACGTGGCCCGGCTGGTCACGGCGTACTACGCACTGCACCCCGATCCGGCCGACCCGGCCCAGCGGGTGGCTTTCGGCACCTCGGGGCACCGCGGATCGTCGCTGACGACCGCGTTCAACGAGGACCACATCGCGGCCACCAGCCAGGCCATCTGCGAGTACCGGAGCGGCCAGGGCACCGACGGCCCCCTCTTCCTGGGCGCCGACACCCACGCCCTGTCCGAGCCCGCCAAGGTCACCGCCCTGGAGGTGTTCGCCGCCAACGGCGTCACCGTCCTGATCGACAGCGCCGACGGCTACACGCCGACCCCTGCCGTCTCGCACGCCATCCTCACCCACAACCGCGGCCGTACGACCGGCCTCGCGGACGGCGTCGTGGTCACCCCCTCGCACAACCCGCCCTCCGACGGTGGCTTCAAGTACAACCCGCCCAGCGGCGGGCCCGCCGCCTCCGACGCCACCTCCTGGATCCAGGACCGCGCCAACCGGATCATCGCGGACGGGATGAAGGACGTACAGCGCCTTACCTACGAGCGCGCGCTCGCCGCCCCCACCACCGGCCGGTACGACTTCATGGGCGTGTACGTCGACGACCTGCCCAGCGTCCTCGACCTCGACGCGGTCCGGGCGTCCGGGCTGCGCGTCGGCGCCGACCCGCTCGGCGGGGCCTCCGTCGCCTACTGGGGCCGGATCGCCGAACGGCACAGCCTCGACCTCACGGTGGTCAACCCGTACACCGACCCCACCTGGCGGTTCATGACGCTGGACTGGGACGGCAAGATCCGCATGGACTGCTCCTCGCCGTTCGCGATGGCCTCGCTGATCGAGAAGCGGGACGAGTTCCGCGTAGCCACCGGCAACGACGCGGACGCCGACCGGCACGGCATCGTCACCCGCGACGCCGGCCTGATGAACCCCAACCACTACCTGGCCGTCGCCATCTCCTACCTCTACCGCCACCGCGAGCAGTGGGCGGCGAGCGCCGGCGTCGGCAAGACCCTCGTCTCCTCCTCGATGATCGACCGGGTCGCCGCCGACCTCGGCCGTCAGCTGGTCGAAGTCCCGGTCGGGTTCAAGTGGTTCGTGGACGGACTGGTCAGCGGCGCCATCGGGTTCGGCGGCGAGGAGTCGGCCGGCGCCTCCTTCCTGCGCCGGGACGGCTCGGTGTGGACGACCGACAAGGACGGCATCCTGCTCGCCCTGCTCGCCTCCGAGATCACGGCGGTGACGGACAAGACCCCGTCCGAGCACTACGCCGACCTGACCACCCGCTTCGGCGAGCCCGCCTACGCCCGTATCGACGCCCCGGCGACTCGTGAGGAGAAGGCCCTCCTCGCCAAGCTGTCCCCGGCCCAGGTCACCGCAGAGACCCTCGCGGGCGAACCGGTCACCGGGGTGCTCACGGAGGCGCCGGGCAACGGCGCCCCGATCGGCGGCATCAAGGTGACCACGGAGAACGCCTGGTTCGCGGCCCGCCCGTCCGGCACGGAGGACGTGTACAAGATCTACGCCGAGTCCTTCAAGGGCCCGGATCACCTGGCCCGGGTCCAGGAGGAGGCCAAGGCGGTCGTGATGGCCGCGCTGGGCGGCTGACGCCCCCGGGGCGGAGGCGGTGGTCAGACCGGCCGGACCATCGCCTCCAGCACCCGCTGGATGAGGCCCGCGTGGTCGACGCCCGGGTGAGCGGCCGGGCCCATCTCTTACTCACCGATCGCCACCGACGACCGCTCAGGTCGGCCTGCCGCAGCCGGGCAGCCGTCTGTTCGAGGAACGCGGACTTGCCCGCGCCGGCCTCGCCGGTGACCAGCACCACGGCGCAGCTCCGCCGGGCGGCCCGGGCGGCGGTGTCCAGGGCCCGCAACTCCGCGCTCCGGCCGACGAACAGCTCCCGCCCGGTGCGCTGCGGCGCAGCTGACGTCCGTGACCGGCGGATGTCGTCGTGGGTGTCGCAGCGCCCGGACGGACCTGGAGGACCCTTGAGTCCGACTTGGTGGCGAAACCCCGGTGCCTAACCGGACCGGCACTCCGCGAGCCGCTTCTCCAGGAACCTGCGCTCCGCCGCGTTCTCCACCAGCTCCAGGGCCCGCTCGTACGACCCGGCCGCCTCCCGGGTACGCCCCATACGGCGCAGCAGGTCCGCGCGGGTCGCCGGGAGCAGGTGGTAGCCGGCCAGGGAGTCCTCCGCCTCCAGTTCCGCCACCAGCGCGAGGCCCGCCTCCCCGCCCTCGGCCATGCCCACGGCGACCGCGCGGTTGAGCCGGACCACGGCCGAGGGGACGTACCGCTGGAGTTCGCCGTAGAGGCCTGCGATGTCCGCCCAGTCGGTGTCTGCGGCGGTCGCCGCGGTGGTGTGGCAGGCCGCGACGGCCGCCTGGATCTGGTAGGGGCCGGGGCGGCCGCGGCGCAGGGCGCCCTCCAGGAGAGCCGCGCCCTCGTCGATCTCGGCGCGGTCCCAGGCCGTGCGGTCCTGGTCCTCCAGGGTCACCAGGTCACCGGCCGCGTCCACTCGGGTGCCCCGGCGAGCGTCGTGCAGCAGCAGGAGCGCGAGCAGCCCGACGACCTCCGGTTCGTCGGGCATCAGCCGGGCCAGCAGCCGGGCCAGCCGGACAGCCTCGGCGCACAGGCCGGTCCGCATCAGGTCGGCGCCGGACGTGGCCGCGTACCCCTCGTTGAACAGCAGGTAGAGCACGCCGAGGACGCCCGTCGTACGTTCGGGCAGCAGATGCGCGGGCGGCACCCGGTACGGGATGCCGGCGTTGCGGATCTTCCGCTTGGCGCGCACCAGCCGCTGCGCCATCGTCGCCTCGGGGACGAGGAACGCGCGGGCGATCTCGGGCGTGGCCAGCCCGGCGAGGGTGCGCAGGGTCAGTGCGACCCGGGCCTCGATCGGCAGCGCCGGATGGCAGCAGGTGAAGATCAGCCGCAGCCGGTCGTCCGCCACACCGCTGTCGTCGCCCTCGTGATCCGGGTCGTACGGTCCCTCGTCCCGTGTCAGCACCGCCGCCTCCCGCAGCTTCGCCGCCCCCACCGCCTCCCGGCGCAGCACGTCCAGGGCGCGGTTGCGGGCGGTCGTGGTCAGCCAGGCGCCCGGGCGGCGCGGCACTCCGTCGCGCCGCCACCGTTCCAGCGCCTGGGCGAAGGCGTCCTGCGCGCACTCCTCGGCGAGGTCCCAGTCGCCGGTCACCCGGATCAGGGTGGCGACGACCTGGGCCCACTCCTCGCGGAAGGCGGCGGCGACGGCCTTCTCGACGCCGTCCGTGGCACTCACTCCCAGACCGGCCGCACCTCGACCGAGCCGCCGGCGAGCGCCGCGGGGTGCCGGGAGGCGAGCGCGATCGCCTCGTCCAGGTCGGCGACCTCGATGATGTCGAGGCCCGCGACATACTCCTTGGTCTCGGTGAACGGCCCGTCGGTCAGCAGCACTTCGTCACCCTGGACGCGCACGGTTGTCGCGTCGGCGGCGGGCCGCAGCCGGGCGCCGCCCTTGACGATGCCACGGCTGCGGACCTCCTGGATGTACGAGGTGAAGCGCGGGTCCTCGGCGATCTCGGCGGGGCTGAGCTCCTCGCCGCCGACGGGCGTGCAGATGAACAGGACGTACTTCATGACCGCTCCTTCCCGGCCGTTTCGTCCAGCGGCACCGAGACGTGCTCGTGGGCGATCAGCCAGCTGAAACCGGTGTCCCGGTAGCCGGTGGTGACGCGCACCACCCGGTCCAGGGCCTCCCCGGTCGATCGGGTGCCGCGGATCCGGACGAGGGCGTGGCTGAAGGCGCTGCCCTCCCCGGGCCGTACCCGCAGTTCGAGCACCTCGCGGTGGACCGGCCCGCTGAGCGTCGCGAACCACCCCTCGACCGCCTTGCGGAACGCGGCGATCCCCACCCGCGTCTCGACGCCGGAGGGCTGGAAGGTCTCCACGTCGGGCGCGTAGCAGGCCGTCAGCCGCTCGATGTCCCGCTCACGGGCGGCCTCGGTGAGCTCGGCGTCGATATGGCGGACGGCCGTCTCGGCGTCCTCCGCGAGCCCCTCGTCCCAGAACGGCCGCACCTCCATGGCCCCGATGGTGGCCACGGGATGACCGGCGGCGATCCGTACGGCCTCCTCCAGGCTGTCGCAGTCGACGACGTCGAATCCGGCGACGTACTCCTTCGTCTCCGCGAACGGGCCGTCGGTCCGCAGGACCTCACCGTCACGCACCCGCACGGTGACCGCCGTGTCCGGCAATTGCAGCCGGTGGCCGTACAGCCGGGTACCGCGCCGGACGCCGTGTTCCTCCACCCAGGGGTCGACCGGCGCCATCCCCGAGGCGTCGGCGGTGTCGTCGCCGCAGACCAGCAGCATGTACTTCATGGTTCCTCCCGGTCCTCAAGAGCTATCTACACCCCACCGACGAACGGCGCCGCGCGGAATCGACACCCCGGCGGACGGCACCGCTCACAGTGCCAGTCCGTGCCCCCTGCCCAGGATGCCGTGCGGGTCGTGGACGCCCTTGGCCTCTGCCAGGGTGCCCCACTGGTCGCCGTAGTGCTCCCGCCAGTCGGCCGGGGTCATCGGCAGCGCGTTGACCGGATAGGCGACGGCACCCTTCGCCCGCGCGTACTCGTACGCCATGCGGTTGGCGGCCACCATCGGGGCGGCCGCGCCCGGGGCGGCCGTGCGCAACAGGGCGAGCAGCAGGACGACTTCACCCCGAGGGCGGCGGAACAGCGGGGCCCGCAGGGCGGGGGAGAGCAGGGGATAGAGCAGGACCACGCCGTTCTCGCGCAGGTCCCGGAAGCCGGGGTCGGCGAGGATGCCGGTCACGACGGACGCCGCGGTGTCCTCGGGCAGCAGCAGGTTCAGCCAGGGGTGCGGGTGCAGCCACTCGCCGGTCGCGCGCAGGAGCTCCTCGTCGGCCGCGACCCGGTTCGCGAACTCGGCGTATCCGAGGTCCGTGATCTCTGCCGTGCCGAAGGCGAGGCCGGCGAGGAGGGCCCCGTCGTCGGGTGGGGTCGGGCCGTGGTGCGCGGCCAAGGCCTCGACCATGTAGTGCCAGTCGTCCGCGGTGCCTTCGACCGGGCGGGCCTGGCCTTCGAGGTAGTCGAAGCGCCGGCCGGTCGCGAGCAGGTGCTGGTCGGTCAGGTAGGCGTCGGGATCGGCGTAGTACAGGCAGTAGCGGCGCACCAGGGCGGGCGCGGGGGACAGCCGGAGGGTGGCCCGGACGATCACGGCCACCTGTCCCAGGCCGGCGAGGACCGTGTGGAAGAGGGCGCCATGGTGGTCCGGCGAGCAGACCAGGTGCTCACCGGCCCCGGTCACCACCTCCAGCTCCAGCACCGAGTCCGCGACCAGGCCGTGCCGGTGACTGGCGCCGCCCAGCCCGCCCGCGCTCAGCACACCGCCGACGCCGGCACCGAGGTAGTCGGTGAGGACGGGAGGGGTGAGCCCGTACGGCAGGGTCGCCGTCAGCACGTCCCGCCAGAGCGCCCCGGCCCGCACCGCCACCCGGTCGCCGGTCACCGGCCCGACCGCGCTCAGCTCACCCAGGTCGAGGACGATCCCGTCCGGTGCCTGACCCTGGCCGTGGAGAGAGTGTCCGCCGGCCCGCGCGGCCACCGGGATCCCGCGCGGCCCCGCGTACACCAGCGCGTCCTTGACCTCGGCCGCGGACCGGGGCCGCAGCACACCCAGGGGCGGCAGGTGCACGAGGTGGCCGAAATCGTCCGCCGCTTCCTGAAGGGTTTCCGGGCGGGTGTCCAGCACTTCCACGAATCGTGCGGAGACACGGTCCGACGACGTCACGCGGCACGCTCCAGATGGGCTTCGGTCGACACGGGCTGAACCATTTTCGCGGCGGGGAATGACGGACGGATCTCGTTTCCTGCTTTGACATCTGGGCGTTGCGATGGGTTTACTCCGCGGGGATCCGGAGAACAGCGTGACCGGAGTTGTGCCCTGCCCCCCGTCGCTCCCCGGAGCGCATGTCGTGTGAGAGGTGTTCTGGTCTGACCGGCTCCCGCGAGACCGCAGCCACAGTCGACGGGTCGCCCGCCAGGGCCGCGGACCGGACACCGGTCCCGCCGCCCCTCCCGGGCCCGGCCACCCGGAGCGGCCCGTCCGCCGGCCGGCGCGACGCCTACTTCGACAACGCGAAGTACCTGGCGATCGTGCTCGTGGCCGTGGGACACGCCTGGGAGCCGCTGCGCTCGGACAGCCGTACCGTCACCGCGTTCTACACATTCGTCTACGCCTTCCACATGCCGGCGTTCATCATCATCTCCGGCTACTTCTCCCGCAGCTTCGACGCCAGCCCCGCCCGTATCAAACGGCTGGTCACCGGTGTCGCCGTGCCCTACGTGGTGTTCGAGGTCGCCTACACCCTCTTCACCCGGTGGAGCGACCACGCCCCCGACCGCGAGATCAGCCTGCTGGACCCGCTGTATCTGACCTGGTTCCTGGCGGCCCTGTTCATCTGGCGGCTGACGACGCCGATCTGGCGGCTCGTACGGTGGCCGCTGCCCCTCGCACTCGCCGTCGCCATGCTGGCGAGCCTCTCGTCGTCCATCGGCAGCGACCTCGACCTCCAGCGGGCCCTGCAGTTCCTGCCGTACTTCGTGCTGGGCCTGTGCCTGCGACCGGAGCACTTCAGTCTGCTGCGCCGCTGGAGGGTGCGCCTGTGGGCCGTCCCCGTGGCCCTGTGCGCCCTCGTCGTGGCGTACTGGTCGGTGCCGCACCTGGGCTACCGCTGGTTCTTCCACCGGGACAGCGCCGAGCAGCTCGGCGCGCCCGCCTGGTACGGGCCCGTCATGACGCTCGCCGTCCTCGGCTGCTCCCTGGTGCTGGTCGCCTGCTTCCTCGCCTGGGTGCCCGGCCGCCGCACCTGGTTCACCGGCCTCGGCGCGGGCACGCTCTACGGCTACCTGCTGCACGGCTTCGTCGCGCAGGCCGCCAAGCCCGCCCACTGGTACGACCCGGCCTGGATGCACGGCCCGCTGGGCGCGGTGACGGTCACCCTCGTCGCCGCCGTCGTGGTGACCCTGCTGTGCACACCGCCGGTGTGCCGGGTCTTCCGGTTCGTGATGGAACCCAGGATGGAGTGGGCCTTCCGGGCGCGGGACGGGCAAGCGGTTTAGGACGGCCGACGAAACGCCGCCGGGGTCCTTTCCGGAAACCGCTGAAGCGGCGAATATGCCGCACCATGGACATTCTGCTCGTCGCCAGCGCATTCAACAGCCTGTCCCAACGGGTGTACGCCGAACTGTCCGACCTCGGTCACCACGTGGACGTCGTCCTCGCCACCCGCGGCCCCGACGCCGTCCGGGCCGCGGTGCGGGACCTGCGCCCGGACCTGATCATCGCGCCGATGCTGAAGACCGCACTCGCCGGGGACGTCTGGCGGGAGCACACCTGCCTCATCGTGCACCCGGGGCCGCTCGGCGACCGCGGCCCCTCCTCCCTGGACTGGGCCATCGACGGCAAAGCGGCCCGCTGGGGAGTGACCGTGCTCCAGGCCGAGGCGGCCATGGACGCGGGCGCCGTCTGGGCGAGCGAGCCCTTCCCGGTGGAGCCTGTCGGCAAGAGCGACCTCTACCGCAACGAGGCCGCCGACGCCGCCCTCACCGCCGTCCACCAGGCCGTACGACGGTATGCCGAGGGCTCCTACAAGCCGCGGTCGCAGAGCGATCCCGCGATCCACGGCCAGATCGTCTGGCGGGACGTCTTCCGCCAGGCGCGGCGAAGGATCGACTGGGCGGCCGACGACACCGAGACCGTGCTGCGCAAGCTGCGCGGCGCCGACTCGCAGCCGGGGGTGCTCGACGAACTCCTCGGCCGCGAGCTGTTCCTGCACGGCGGCCACCCCGAGGACCAACTGCGCGGCCGCCCCGGTGAGTTGCTCGCGACTCGCGCGGGCGCCGTCTGCCGGGCCACCCGGGACGGTGCCGTGTGGATCCCCGAACTGCGCCCCCGCAAGAACTCCGGCGACCCCGCCCCCTTCCGCCGCCCCGCGGCCGACGTCCTCGCCACCCCCGGCCTCCCCGACAGCCCCGCCCCGCTGGAACTGTCCCCGGCCCGCCGTACCTGGACCGACATCCGCTATCGGCAGGAAGGTGACGTCGGCTTCGTCACCTTCTCCTTCCCCGGCGGCGCGATGAGCACCGACCACTGCCGGCGCCTGCTCGCCGCCTACGAGTACGCCCTCGCCCGGCCGACCCGGGTTCTCGTGCTCGGCGGCCGCCGGGACTTCTTCTCCAACGGCATCCATCTGAACGTCATCGAGGCCGCCCCGGACCCCGCCGAGGAGTCCTGGACCAACCTGAACGCGATGGACGACCTCGTCGAGGCCGTACTGCGGACCACCGACAGGCTGGTCGTGGCGGCGCTCGGCGGGAACGCGGCGGCCGGTGGCGCCATGCTCGCCCTCGCCGCCGACGAGGTCTGGTGCCGAGCCGGTGCTGTCCTCAACCCGCACTACCGGCGGATGGGCCTGTACGGCTCGGAGTTCTGGACGTACTCGCTGCCCCGCCGCGTCGGAGCCGAGACCGCCCGGCGGCTGACCGAGGAGGCACAGCCGGTGAGCGCCGCGACCGCCGCCCGGATCGGGCTCGTCGACCGGCTGCTGCCGGTCCCCGCACAGCGCTTCGCCGCCGAGGTCGAGGAGCAGGCGGCCGCGCTCGCCGGCACCCCGGATCTCGGCCGGCGCATCGCCGCCAAGGCCGCGGCGCGCCAGGCCGACGAGGCGCGACGACCGCTCGCCGAGTACCGGAGGGACGAACTCGACCGGATGCACGCCCTGTTCTTCGACGCGGCCGCCGCCTACCACTCGCTGCGCTCGGACTTCGTCCGCAAGGTCCCGGGCGGTGCCCGGTGACGCGGCTGCTGGTGGCGGGCGTGGGCAACATCTTCCTGGGCGACGACGCATTCGGCCCCGAGGTGATCCGCGCCCTGGACCGGCGCCCGCTGCCCCCCGAGGTGCGGGTCCGGGACTACGGCATCCGGGGCATGGACCTCGCCTACGAACTGCTCGACGGCTGGACGGTCGCCCTGCTCGTGGACGCCGCCGCCCGCGGCCGGCGCCCCGGCACGCTCTCCCTGATCGAGCCCGAACTCCCCGCCGGCGCCCCGGCGGCCCCGCCCGAGGCACACGGCATGGACCCCGCGAAGGTACTCGCCCTGGCCGCCCACCTCGGCGACGAACCCCTGCCGCGCGTCCTCGTGCTCGCCTGCGAACCCGGACAGCTGCCACGGGGCGACGAGGACATCGCCCCCGGCCTGAGCGAGGCCGTCCGGGATGCGGTCGAACGGGCCGTCGAAGCGCTGCACACCCTGGTCCCCGAGCTGCTCGCCCACCCACAGGTCACGCCGTCGTTGGACCGCCCGGAGGAATCCACGGGCCCCGCAGCGGCCGGGCTCCCGCACCCGGCCGCCACCGGCGCGGAGGATCGCTAGCGGACCAGGACGGGACCCACCCGATCCGACGGCTCGTCCCGAACTCAGCGATCGAGGAGCACCCATGTGTCAGTCCGAGGAGGTCACCCGGGCCGTCCTGGCCAGGAACGACGGCTTGGCCGCGAGCCTTCGCGACGATCTGGCCGCGCGCGGGGTCAGCGTGGTGAACCTGCTCTCCAGCCCCGGCAGCGGCAAGACCGAACTGCTCGGCCGGGTGCTGGCCCGGGCACTGGAGCGGGAGGTGCCCGTCGCCGCCTTCACCGCCGACCTCGCCACCGAGAACGACGCCAGACGGCTGGCCCGTTCGGGAGCGCCGGTGAAACAGCTGCTGACCGACGGCCTGTGCCATCTGGAGGCCCGGCAGGTACGCGGCCACCTGGAGGGCTGGCTGCCGGCGGACACCGCGCTGCTGTTCGTGGAGAACGTCGGCAATCTCGTCTGCCCGGCCTCCTACGACCTCGGCGAACAGCTGCGGATCGTGCTGATGGCGGTGACCGAGGGCGAGGACAAGCCCTCGAAGTACCCCACCGCCTTCGGCTCCGCGCACCTGGTCGTACTCACCAAGACCGACCTCGCGGGGCCGGCCGGCTTCGACGAGACCGCCTTCGCCGACCACGTTCGGCGGGTCAACCCCGGGGTGGAGATCGTCCGCTCCTGCGCCCGCACCGGCGAGGGCGTCGACACGGTCCTGGACCGGGTGCTCGCCGTACGGGACGGTGCGCCCGCGCACCGGCCGCCCCTCGCCCCGCACCCGCACGGTCACGTCCACGCGCCCACCGCCTCGTGACCGCCCCCACCACGGGGGCCGCCGTCCGCCGGCGCATCACCGTGCGCGGCACCGTGCAGGGCGTCGGCTTCCGCCCCTACGTCCACCGCCTCGCCGCCGGTCTCGCGCTCACCGGGTTCGTCAGCAACACGGCGAACGGTGTGCTCATCGAGGTCGAGGGAGCGGCGACCGGCGTCGAGCGGTTCCGCGAGCTGCTCGCCACCGAGCCGCCGCCGCTCGCCGCCGTGACCGCCGTCGGCGTCGAGGAGGTACCCGTCACCGGGGCGGACCCCGGCTTCACCATCCGCGCCACCGAGCAGTCCTCCCCGGGCCGCACCCTGCTCCCGCCCGACACCGCGACCTGCGCCGACTGCCTGCGGGAGCTGGCCGATCCGGCCGACCGCAGACACCGGCACCCCTTCATCACCTGCACCCACTGCGGCCCCCGCTTCACCATCGCCACCGGCATGCCCTACGACCGCGCGGTCACCACCATGTCCGGCTTCCCCATGTGCGCCGGCTGCGCCCGGGAGTACGAGGCCCCGGCCGACCGCCGCTTCCATGCCCAGCCCGTGGCCTGCCCGGACTGTGGGCCCCGGCTGCGGCTGGTGCCCGCCGCGGACAGCGGAGTGAGGGCCGCTCGCGACGGTGATGCCCTCTCACGGGCGCGAGAGCTGCTCGCCGCCGGGCGGATCGTCGCCGTGAAGGGCATCGGCGGCTACCACCTGGCCTGCGACGCCTCCAACGCCCGCGCCGTCGACACCCTGCGCACCCGCAAGGCGCGCGGGGACAAGCCGTTCGCCGTGATGTGCGCGGACCTGGACGAGGTGCAGCGGATCGCCGTGCTCGGGTCCGCCGAGCGGGCCACGCTCGCCGGCCCCCGGCGCCCCATCGTCCTCCTGCGCCCCCGCGACGACGTAAGGCTGGCACCCGGCGTGTGCCCCGGCAGTCCCCACCTCGGTGTGATGCTGCCCTACACCCCCGTCCACACCCTCCTGTTCGGACTCCCCGGCGACCCGCCCGGCCCCCGCGCGCTGGTCATGACCAGCGGCAACCGCTCGGGCGAGCCGATCGTCACGGACGACGACGAGGCGCTCACCCGGCTGTTCGGACTGGCCGACGCCTGGCTCGCCCACGACCGGCCCATCGCCTCGCCCTGCGACGACTCCCTGCTGCGGGTGCGTGCCGACGGCAGCGAACAGGTCCTGCGCCGCTCCCGCGGATATGTGCCACACCCGCTGCGCCTGCCCGTCCCGGTGCGGCCCGCGCTCGCGGTGGGCGGCGACCTCAAGAACGCGCTGTGTGTCGGCGAGGGCGAACTGGCCTGGTTCGGGCCGCACATCGGCGACATGGGCGACCTGGCGACGCTGGAAGCGGCCGTCCGCGCGGAACGGCATCTGCACGGGCTGACCGGAGTCCGCCCCGAGCTCGTCGCCGCCGACCGCCACCCCGGCTACCACGCGTCCGCCTGGGCCCGCCGCCGCGCCGCTCAACTCCCCACGAAGCAGCCGGTGTTCGTCCAGCACCACCACGCCCATGTCGCCGCCGCCATGGCAGAGGCCGGCCTCGACGGCACCACACCGGTCATCGGCGTCGCCTTCGACGGCACCGGCTACGGTGACGACGGCACCGTCTGGGGCGGCGAGGTGCTCATCGCCGACTACACCGGCTACCGGCGCCTCGCCCACCTCGCCCCGGCCCCGCTCCCCGGCGGCGACGCGGGAGTCGCCAACCCGTGCCGGACGGCGCTGGCCCGGCTGTGGGCGGCCGGCGTGCCGTGGGATGCGGACCTGCCCTGCGTCGCCGCCTGCTCCCGCGAGGAACTCAGGCTGCTGGCACGGCAGTTGTCGAGCCAGGTCGGCTGTGTGGCCACCTCCAGCGTGGGCCGGCTCTTCGACGCCGTGTCGTCCCTCGCGGGCGTGTGCCACCGCGCCGGGTACGAAGCCCAGGCGGCCCTGGAACTGGAGGCACAGGCCTGCCTGGCCTGGGACGAGGACACGGCCGCGTACCCCTTCGGCGACCCCTTCGACCCGGCCCCCGCGCTGCGCGCGATCGTCAGCGACCTGCGGCGCGCCACCCCGGTACCGGTGATCGCGGCCCGCTTCCACCGCGGGGTCGCCCGGGCGGTCCTGGACCTGTGCCGCGGCGCGCGCCGGGACACCGGCCTGGCCACCGTCGCCCTCACCGGAGGTGTCTTCGCCAACGCGCTTCTGGAGCAGGCCGGTTCCGAGCTGCTCCAGGACTTCGGGTTCACCGTCGTCCGGCACCGCGAAGTCCCGCCGAACGACGGCGGGCTGGCGCTCGGGCAACTGGTGGTCGCGGCCCACGGACAACGACCCGACGACGGCCGACGTACGGCAGTCACCGACGAGACGGAGTGACCCATGTGTTTGGCAGTGCCCGGCAGAGTCGTGAGCATCGACGACACGTCCGATCCGCTCACCGGCCTGATCGACTTCGGCGGTGTGCAGAAGCAGGCGTGTCTTGAGTACGTGTCCGACGTCCGCGTCGGGGAGTACGTCATCGTCCATGTGGGGTTCGCCCTGCAGCGGCTCGACGAAGAGTCGGCCCTGGCCTCCCTCAAGCTCTTCGAGGAACTCGGGCTGCTCGAAGAGGAGTTCGGCGACGCCTGGCAGCAGGCGGCACAGCAGGCCGAGGGGAGCGAGAGCCGGTGAAGTACCTCGACGAGTTCAACGACCCCAAGCTGGCGCGCCGCCTGCTGGACGACATCCGGTCCACCGTCACCCGGCCCTGGGCCCTGATGGAGGTGTGCGGGGGCCAGACCCACTCGATCATCCGGCACGGCATCGATCAACTCCTCCCCGAGAAAGTGGAGTTGATCCACGGGCCGGGCTGCCCGGTCTGTGTGACCCCGCTGGAGTGCATCGACAAGGCGCTGGAGATCGCCGCCCGCCCCGGGGTGATCTTCTGCTCCTTCGGCGACATGCTGCGGGTGCCCGGCACCGACCGGGACCTGTTCCGGGTCAAGGGCGAGGGCGGTGACGTCCGCGTGGTGTACTCGCCGCTCGACGCGCTGAAGCTCGCCCAACGCCACCCGGACCGCCAGGTGGTCTTCTTCGCCATCGGCTTCGAGACCACCGCCCCCGCCAACGCCATGGCCGTCCACCAGGCCAAGCGCCTCGGGCTGACCAACTTCAGCCTGCTGGTCTCCCATGTGCGGGTCCCCCCGGCCGTCGAGGCCATCATGACCGCGCCCAGCTGCCGGGTGCAGGGCTTCCTGGCCGCCGGGCACGTGTGCAGCGTGATGGGCATGACCGAGTACCCGGAGCTGGCCGCACGCCACCGGGTCCCCATCGTCGTCACCGGCTTCGAACCCCTCGACATCCTGGAGGGCATCCGCCGCACGGTCCGCCAGCTGGAGCGCGGCGAGCACCGGGTGGAGAACGCCTACGCCCGGGCCGTGCGCGAGGACGGCAACCCGGCCGCCGTCCGCATGATCGAGGAGGTCTTCGAGGTCACCGACCGCTCCTGGCGCGGCATCGGCCGAATCCCGGCCAGCGGCTGGCGGCTCAGCGAGGCCTACCGCGCTTACGACGCCGAGCACCGCTTCGACGTCACCGGCATCCGTACCGAGGAACCGGCCGAGTGCCGGGCCGGCGAGGTCCTGCAAGGGCTCATCAAGCCCACCGAGTGCGCGGCCTTCGGCACCACCTGCACCCCGCGCACCCCGCTCGGCGCCACCATGGTCTCCAGCGAGGGCGCCTGCGCCGCCTACTACCTCTACCGCCGGATGTCCGAGCCGGCGCTTCCGCGAGAGGAGATGAACCCCGTTGGCTGAGCAGACCGTCGTCGACCCGGCGAACTGGAGCTGTCCGGCGCCGATCCGTGACCAGCCGGTCGTGGTGATGGGCCACGGCGGAGGGGGCGCCCTCTCCGCCGAACTGATCGAGCAGGTCTTCGCCCCCGCCTACGGCAACGCCCTGCTCGCCGGGATGACCGACTCGGCCGTCCTCCACCTCGGCGGCGCCCGACTGGCGTTCTCCACCGACTCCTACGTCGTACGGCCGCTGTTCTTCCCCGGCGGCTGCCTCGGCGACCTCGCCGTCAACGGCACGGTCAACGACCTGGCGATGAGCGGCGCCCGGCCCGCCTACCTGTCCGCCGCGTTCGTCCTGGAGGAGGGCGTGGAGCTGGCCGTCGTCGAACGCGTCGCACGGGCCATGGGCGCGGCGGCCGAGACGGCCGGCGTCACCATCGCCACCGGTGACACCAAGGTGGTCGAGGCAGGGCACGGCGACGGGGTGTACGTGACCACCGCCGGGGTAGGTCTCGTGCCCGAGCGGGTGGACATCCGTCCGCAGCGGGCCCGTCCCGGTGACGCCGTCATCATCAGCGGGCCGATCGGGCTGCACGGGGTCGCCGTGCTGAGCGTCCGCGAGGGGCTGGAGTTCGGCGTCGAGATCGCCAGCGACACCGCGCCGCTGGCCGACCTGGTCGCCACCATGCTGGACATCACCCCGGACATCCACGTCCTGCGCGACCCGACACGCGGTGGTCTGGCCGCCTCGCTGAACGAGATCGCCCGCGCCTCCGGCACGGGGGTACGGCTGAGCGAGCGGGCCGTCCCGGTACCGGACGCCGTCGCCAACGCCTGCGGGTTCCTCGGGCTCGACCCGCTCTATGTCGCCAACGAGGGCCGGCTCGTCGCCTTCGTCCCGCCGACGGAGGCCGACGCCGTCCTGGCGGCCATGCGCGCCCATCCGCAGGGGGCCGGCGCTGTCCGCATCGGCGAGTGCGTGGCCGACCACCCCGGGATGGTCGTGGTGGCGACCGGACTCGGCGGCACCCGGGTCGTGGACCTGCCGCTCGGGGAGCAGCTCCCGCGGATCTGCTGAACGCGGATCTGCCGAACAAGGCGAAGACCCCGCCGGTGCCCGGAACCGACCGGGCACCGGCGGGGTCATTCGACCGCGGTGATCTCCAGCTCCCGGCCGCTGCGCAGCTCGGTGCAGGGCCGGTCGCAGCGCGGGCACCAGAAGAACGGCGGCATACCCACCGCGAACTCCTCGGCGCACGGGCCGCACCAGGCCTGCGCGGGCACGTGCTCGACCACGAGATGTGCTCCCGCCAGGGCGGTGCCGTCACGGGCCACCTCGAAGGCGAAGGTCAGGGCGTCCGGTACGACCCCCGACAGCTCGCCGACCCGGACGGCCACCGCCGAGACGGTGTCCGCCCCGTCCGCCCGGGCCCATTCGCCGGCCTGTTCCACGATCGCGGTCGCGATGGACAGTTCGTGCACGCCCGGCTCACGGATACCGGCGACGGGCACTCAGCCCGCCGGCGATACGCCAGATCTTCAGCTCGCGGACCAGGCTGGGGATCTCGGTGACGAGCAGCGCCGCGCACACGGCGCCCACCACGGCGATCTCGGCGGTCAGCACGCGCTTGGCCGTCGTACCTCTTCTTCGTTGCCTCATGTGGGGAACTCCCAGTTCTCTCTCGTCGGCTTCAGCCGGGAGGGATGTTCGGCATGACGTCCAGCAGGGCGTCGTGCCGCTTCCAGTGGATGCTGGTGGAGCGCCGCGCGTCGGCGGTGCCGTCCGGGTGGTGCCCAGTCTGGGTGGTGCGCGGCCCGTGGTTGCCCTGATGCATACCGGGCACGTGGGACGGCGTGTCGGGCTTCGCCTGGGCTCGGCCGACTCGGATGCTTCCCATGGGGTTTCTCCTTCCTGTGTTGCCGTTCCTCAAGGGCGCTCGGTGAGCTCCTCGAAGAAACGCTCCACGGCCGGCCACATCCGGCCGCCGCCGGACAGGCCGCGCCACTCCTGGCGGACGACGGCGAGCATGCGGAAGCAGTCGTCCACCGGCACGATCCAGTGGTGGTCCAGGCCGTGGACCGTGTTGACCAGCAGCGCCTCGACATCGGGTGCCATATCGGCCAGGGGCGGGCAGCCTGCGACCGCCCGCTGCCAGGCCGCCGCGTCCACCTCCCAGCGCATGGCACCCGCCGGGCTCGGTCCCTCGGCGGTGACCGAGCCGTCGGCGCGCGGTACGAAGAAGACCAGGCCGACCGGGACCCCCAGGGCCGCGGTGTCGACCTTCGGGAGGCGGACCCGGCGGGTGGGGATCAACCGGAACTGGGCTTCGCCGGTGCCCCGTCCGGGGAACAGCAGCGAGCAGGGGCGGCAGGCGCAGCGGACCTCGGCCTGCCCGGTGTCGTACAGATGTGGATGGTTCGCGGGCACCGGGGCGGCGCACAGGTCGCACACCTCCGCCTCCGCCGCCGGCCGGTGGTCGGCGGCGGAGCGGATGAGGCGGGCCAGGGCTCCGTCGGTGCTCACCGGGCCTCCTGTGGCCGGCGCAGGGAGTCGAGGGGGACGAAGGCGGGCGCCGGGGCCTCGGGCAGCGGCTGTACGTCGGCCAGCTCGGGGGCCGCGGCGAGCACCGCCTCCCGGACGACGTCGGTCACCTCCGTGGTACCTCCGCCGCACCCGGAGCCGCAACCGCCGCCCGTGGTCAGCCGCACCCGGCCCACCTGGCCCTCCACCCCGGCCCACTCGACGTCACCGCCGCGCTCGCGCACGGCGGGGCGCAGCCGCTCGACCGCGCGGGCCGCCCGGCGCTCGGGCGAGTCGGGGTGGATGTCGTGCAGGACCAGGAGGTGGTCAAGGAGCTCGTCGTCGGAAAGCCGCTCAACCAGTGGTGCGTCCGCGCGGTCCACGACGCGGGCGAGCGCCTCGCCGTAGACCTCGGTCAGCAGGCGTACCGCCTCGGCGGCCGCGCCGCCGGTCGGGCCGGGGGCGGACTCCAGCCCCTCCAGCAGTGAGTCGAGGCGGGCCAGCCTGGCCTCGACCGCCGGGCCGTCGAGGCGGCCGGGGTCAGCCATGGTTGGCCCCGTACGTCGGCGAGTGCGTGACGGTCAGCGTCTTGCCCTTGCCCGTGTACATATGGACACCGCACGGCAGACAGGGGTCGAAGCTGCGGACCGTGCGCATGATGTCGACGCCCTTGAAGTCGTCCGGGCCGTTCTCCTCGAAGATCGGCTGGCCCTGGACGGCGTCCTCGTAGGGGCCGGGGGTGCCGAACTTGTCGCGGGGGCTGGCGTTCCACGGGGTCGGCGGGTACGGGTGGTAGTTGGCGATCTTCTTGTCCTTGATCACCAGGTGGTGGGAGAGGACGCCGCGCACGGCCTCGTGGAAGCCGCAGCCGATCGCCTCGTCCGGCACCTCGAAGTCCTGGAAAACCTTGGTGTCGCCGGACCGCACCAGCCCCATCGCCTCGTCCAGGAACTGCAGGGCCATGGCCGCCGCGTAGGCGACGAAGTACGGTCGGGCGCGGTCGCGTTCGAGGGTGTTGGACCACTTCGGGATCTTCCACTCCAGTGTGGTCTCCGGCAGGCTCGCGCCCTTGGGCAGCGAGATCCGCACACTGGTGCCGGTGGCCTTGATGTACGGCGTGTCGACGATGCCGCTCAGCGCGGTCGACCACAGCCGGGCCAGCGGGCCGCCGCCGGTGTCGAGGGCCAGATGGTCGCCGGTGCGCTGATCGAACCAGCGCGGGCTCATCACCCAGCTGTAGTTGGCGTCGAAGTCCCGCTTCTGCGGCACCGGAAGGGTCGTCTGGTTCCACGGGTGTCGCATGTCGACGGGGTTGCCCAGCGGGTCGTGGGTGACGAACGGGTCCTCGTTGACCCAGTCCTCGTAGAACGAGCTGCCCAGCATGATCCTGAGGCCCAGGTTGATGTCGACCAGGCTGTTGGTCACCAGTTCGCCGTCGACGATGACGCCCGGGGTGACGTACATCGCCCTGCCCCAGCGCTCCATGTTCTCGTAGCGGTAGTCCACGACCTTCGGGTCCTGCCAGGCGCCCCAGCAGCCCAGGAGGATGCGGCGCTTGCCGACCTCCTCGTAGCCGGGCAGCGCCTCGTAGAAGAAGTCGAAGACGTCGTCGTTCATGGCGACGGCCTTCTTCACGAAGTCGATGACGTGCATCAGCCGGCTGAGGTAGTCGGTGAACACGGTCGGCTGCGGCATGGTGCCGACGCCGCCCGGATACAGCGTGGAGGGGTGGACGTGCCGGCCCTCCATCAGGCAGAACATCTCGCGGGTGGTCCGGGAGACCTTCAGGGCCTCCTTGTAGACCTCGCCCTCGAAGGGGTTGAAGGCCTTCATGATGTCCGCGATGGTCCGGTAGCCGTGGATGTCACCGCGCGGTGCGGCGGTGCGTTCGGCGCGGGCCAGGACACTCGGGTTGGTGGCCTTGACCATCTGCTCGCAGAAGTCCACGAAGACCAGGTTGTCCTGGAAGATCGTGTGGTCGAACATGTACTCGGCCGCCTCGCCGAGGTTGACGATGTGCTCGGCCAGCGGCGGTGGCTTCACTCCGTACGCCATCTGCTGTGCGTAGTCGGAGCACGTGGTGTGGTTGTCGCCGCAGATACCGCAGATCCGCGAGGTGATGAAGCCCGCGTCGCGCGGGTCCTTGCCCTTCATGAAGACGGAGTAGCCGCGGAAGAGGGAGGAGGTGCTGTGGCACTCCACCACCTCCCGGTTGGCGAAGTCGATCTTCGTGTAGATGCCCAGGTTTCCGATGATCCGGGTGATCGGATCCCAGGACATGTCGACGATCTGCGCGGGCTTGCGCCCCTTCTGCCGGGCCTCGGTTGTGGTCATCGGCGTTGCTGCCCCTTGCTGTGGGTGGTTCTCGGTCGGTTGAGGGTGGGTGCTGGACCGGGTCAGGGCCGCCAGCGCGGGGCGTACCCGCTGGTGAGCTTGCGCTTGTTGTGGCGCCACTTGGGCTCGTGGTTCACCAGCTCGTTGGTGAAGCCGCGCAGCCGGCGGATGACCGCGCCGTACGGCTTGATGGCCAGCGAGGAGAGGGTGCTGCCGGGCGGCTCGTCCATGAACGGCATGAACGCGTCCGGGAAGCCCGGCATGGTGCAGCCGATGCAGATACCGCCGACGTTCGGGCAGCCGCCGATGCCGGCCATCCAGCCCCGCTTGGGCACGTTGCAGTTCACGACCGGACCCCAGCAGCCCGACTTGACCAGGCACTTGGGGGAGTTGTAGTCCATCGCGAAGGTCGCCTGCTCGTAGTAGGCGGCGCGGTCGCAGCCCTCGTGCACCGTCTTGCCGAACAGCCACTGCGGACGCAGCATGTGGTCAAGCGGGGGCGGGGGAGCGGTGCCGGCGGCGTGGTAGAGCACCCAGACGAGGGTCTCCATGAAGTTCTCCGGCTGGACCGGGCAGCCTGGCACGTTCACGATCGGCAGCCCGCCCTGGGACTTGAAGTCCCATCCCAGGTAGTCCGCGAGGCCCATGGAACCGGTCGGGTTGCCGGCCATCGCGTGGATGCCGCCGAAGGTGGCACAGGTGCCGATGGCCACCACCGCCCAGGCCTTGGGCGCCAGTTGGTCGATCCAGTCGTTGAGGGTCTGCGGCTGGCCGGTCTCCGGGTCGTTGCCGAAGGACGTCCAGTAGCCCTCGCCCTCGATGATGTTCTGGTTCGGGATCGACCCCTCGATGACGAGGATGAACGGCTCCAGCTCGCCCCGCGCGGCCTTCCGGTACGGCGCGAGGAAGTCCTCGCCGCCCAGGCTCGGCGAGAGCACCTTGTTGACCAGGTTGACCTTCGGCAGACCCGGAATCAGGCCGAGGACCAGGTCCTCGATGGAGGGCTGGTCGGCCGCCGTCACGGAGACGGTGTCGCCGTCGCAGCTCATGCCCTCGGAGATCCACAGGATGGTGATCTCGTCGAACCCCTGGCGTGCCTCGGCCCGGCTGGGTTCGCCGCCGGTGGCGGTGGCGGTCACGTTCTGGGTGCTCATGTGTTCGGCCTCCGATGAAGTGGGCCCCGGGGCGGCTCGGTCGCCGCCTCTGGATCCGGGACGTCGGTGCCCCCGAGCGGCTCGACTTCGTCGGGCCGGAAGTAGTGGAAACGGCCGTACCAGCCGTGCAGTTCGGCCGCCGGATCGTCGTCGACGGTGACGGCGAGATGGGTGCTGCCGTCCACGTCGTGGAAGACCGCGGCCACGGTCGCGGTCCGGCCGGCCAGGAACATGTCCTGGGCGTCGGCACCCCGGCCGCGCGGGCGCAGCCGCACCGCGCTGCCGCCACCCACCCGCACACCGTCGACCAGGACGGTGTCGGTGGCCGGCGAGAGCCCCTCGTCGGCGCCCTCCTGCCACCAGGCGGGGCGCTCGGCCACCGGCTTCAGCGAACGGATCGCGCCGTGCAGCCGCCCGAAGACCTCCGGCGGCATGGTGTCGACCCGGTCGAGGATCTCGGCGGCCCGCGGGTCGGTGGCGCGGGCCTCCCGCTTCTCCTCGTCCGTCAGCAGCATGGTGCGCAGGGTGAGGATCTCGTCGATCTCACCGGCGTCATGCAGATCTCCGGGGCTCTCCGGTGCCACCTGTGGATGGTCGGGCAGGATGAGCGGCGAGGAGAGCAGCAGGGCGGAGACCGAGCCGTGGGCGGGGGTGTCGGCGGGGGGTGCGCCGCCGAGCACCGGGAACGTGAAGTCGTTACGGCAGCTCCGGGTGGCCTCCTGGAGGGCCGGGCCCGGGTCGATCAGGGAGACGAACTCCCCGCCCTCGACGCCGAGCAGGGTGTGGGTGGCGATGAGCGCGTGGCGCAGCGCCTGGTCGCGGGGGGCGTGCGGATCCGTCGTGTGTCCCTCGTTCGCGGTGCGCACCCGGAGCCGGACGAGACCCTCGCCGAACCGCTCGGCCACGACCGTGGTGCCGGCCCGGACCTCCTCCCGGCGCCTGACCAGACGTCCGGCGCCGGAGGGCAGCGCCTCCGTGTCGGCACCGGCGGGTGAGCCCACGGGGAACGTGTGCCGGCCCTCGTCCAGGGTGACCGTGAAGTCGGCCTCGCGCGGTACCGCCTCCTCGAAGGTCAGCTGCACGGTCCCGTCGTCGCACGTCAGCGACTCGACCGGCCGCCGGTCGCCGTCCTCGACCTGCTTGTGCTGCATCTGCAGATACCGCACCCGCACCCGCACGACCGCGCCCGGCCGGTACACCCGCACCAGGCACTCCGTCTGCTGGTACCAGGAGTCCGCCGAACCCGACACACCCGGGCTGACCGGGCCGTCGGCCTCCACCCAGTTCCTGGGGAAGAGGACCCCGAACTGCCAGCGGGCACGATTCTTCGGTGAGGACCGCCGATAGGGGTAGAGGAGGTAGCCCTCGTAGAGGACGGCATCCGCGACGGCGCTCAGCTGCCCGAAGGCGTCCCCGGACCGCTCAGGCGGCCGCTTCGAGCCGTCCACCAGGCCAGTGCGGGGCGCTCTGCCGTCGACCAGTCCCTCGGCCATGCAGCCTCCTCGGATCCGTGTGCGCGCCCATACCTTCCACCACGGTCACATCGGTCACGCCTGCTCGCCTCTTCTGGCCGAGCGGCGTTGGGCCGGACGGGGTGTGCCTGGGCGTACGCCGGGTCAGCCGGCGGAGGCGGCCTGCGCGGGACGGTCCGGGCGGACCGAGACGACGATGTCGCCGGCCTGGCCCACGATCGTCCTTCACCGGCAGCAGGCTCGGCAGGGTGGTCTTGGCGGAGGTTCCGGGCCCGTCCACCTCGGCCGGGCGTCCCCGGCGATGTGCCGGGTGGTCAGGGGGCGGTGAAGAGGGTGGGGAAGCGTGGAGCGAGCCAGGGTTTGCGGCCCGTGGCGAGTACCTGGCCCCGGGCCATGGCGAGCCATGGATTGCGGCGGCCGAGGGCGATGAGCAGGAAGGCGACCGGATCGATGAGGATCGTGCAGTCCGGGCGCTCCAGCGGTTCCGCGGCCACCCGCACGGCACCGTCGGCGAGTGTGACCCCGAAGGCGCCGGCGCCACCGCGCAGCCGGATCGTGTAGCGGGCGGTCAGGCCGGCGACGGCTGAGCCGTCCGCCACGGCCGGCATCGCCGAGAGCATGAACGGCATGCACAGCGCGACGCGTTCGGCTTCGATCATGTGCGGGCGCCGCAGCGCACGGGCGAGATCGTAGCCGTGCCCCAGCATGTGCGTGAGCAGGTACGAGGCGAGGACGGACCGGTCCATCGGGCCGAGCGGGGTGACCGGGGCCGGACCGTCCGCCGTCGTGGCCAGCGCGTCGACGCAGCGCGCGGCCTGCTCGGTGATCATCGTCGCCAGCGGCTCGGCCCGGCGCTCCCCGAACGCGGCCAGTGACTCCGCGTTGGCCGCCGCGAGGCTCCGCGGTGTGCCGTCCCCGTACGGGCGTTCCCGTCCGAGAGCGAGGTCGGCCATCAGCCCGTTGGCCAGCGCCAGATGGGCGGCCGCCTCACCGACCGTCCATTCCGACCCCGGTACGGCGACACTCGTGTCGGCCACGCCGTACAACACGGCCGCGATGTCGTCGCCGGCCTGCCGTATCGCCTGCCCGAGTCCTTCGGGCAGCGCCCCTCGGACGTCCTGCCGTGCCGCCTGATCCATGTCGGTCGCCCCTGTTCTACCGGCCGGTAGCCAACCAGACGTACGGGCGCACCACAAGCCCTGTGACGGTCACTGCGGGCGGGGGCCGTGCGGGAAGGTGTCCACGACCACGTCCGCGGCCTGGGCGGCGCTTGGTTCGGGCAACTCCTTCGAGGTCAGGTGCATCAGCTGCGGCAGCCGTGAACTCGCCCACGCCGGCGGGAGATCCGCGCGCAGCCGGCCAGATCGTCGCCGGGCCCTGGCGCGAGGATCTGCTGCTCCAGGTGTCCCGGACCCTGGAGCCGGCCCTCCACCGGAGCGACCGTCGCCCGCCGGTCGGCTGACAAGAACGTAGACGCCCACGGGCAGTCCGGTGGCCTCGTCGTGGTGGAGGGGCAGCGAGATCGCCGGCTGGCCGGTCGTGCGGTGTCCGCCGCGCCATGGCTCGCCGTCGACGACGTCGCGTGGGCCGCCCCGCATACCTGTCCGGAACACCGCCGTGCTCAGCCGGCGACCCTCTTCCGCGTCCGGACATGGCGGGCCCGCGCCTGCCCCTCCGCCGCCTCGGCGAGAGCGGGTTGAAGGCGGCGGGCGGCGTCGACATGGTCGTCGGTCCAGATGATCCGCACCGCGACGGGGGTGGCCCGGCCCTGACCGTCGCTGAGTTCGGTGCGGACGGACTCCACCAGCCGCGCGGCACCCTCGGGGCGCAGCGGGACGACGTCGGGGACGGGTGAGTGGTCGCCGAGGCTGGTCGCGAGCCCGTGGTACCAGTCGGTGACGAGGGCCGCCGACCCGAGGACGGCACAGTGGGCGTCGGCCCGCACGGCCTGGACGCGCGCCAGGTCCTCGCCCTGCCACAGGGAGACGACGGCGTCGGCGGCCAGGCGCAGCCCGACGACTCCGGAGACGAGGGTGGTCGTGCAGGCGAGCGACAGCGGCTTGGCGCCGCGTTCGGCCAGGAAGCTGCGGAACGCGTCGTCGAGGCGGCGCGCGGAGGCCGCCGCCTCACGGCTCTGCGGATCCGGGCCGCCGGGGTGGCGGTGGCCCAGGGCGTAGTCGACGGCGCCTGCGAGGTAACGGGCGCTGTCGTCGTACGCCTGGGCGAGTGCCTTGTGGACGGCGGCCCGGGCGCCGCGCGGCCAGAAGAACACGGCGACGAGGACGCTGACCGCGCACCCGAGCGCGATGTCCTGGACCCGCAGCAGGGCGATGTGCCAGTTGGGGTCGTGGCCGATGTTGAACAGCACCACGAGCGTGACGGTGAACGCGGCCTGCCCGGCGGCGAAGGAGATGGCGGCGGGCGCGATGCCGGCGAGCAGGATGGCCACCGGGAGCACGAACCACAGCGCGGTGCCGTGACGGCCGATCAGCTGCAGCAGCCCGGCGCCGACGACCGAGCCGGCCACCGTGCCGAGGACCGCGCGGGCGGCGTTCTGCCCGGTGCTGAGCGCGTTGGAGCGCAGCACGGACAAGGTGCCCAGCAGGACCCAGAAGGAGTGCCCGACGCCGGTCGCCCCGGCCAGGAACACGGCGATGCCGAGACCGACGGCGCCGCGCAGGCTGTTGTGCAGCCACACCGAGTCGGCCCTGAGATGAGCGCCGGCCCGTTCCCGTGCGGCGGCCAGCGGTGCGGCCAGCGCGCCCGGCTCACGGCCGAGCAGCCGCTCGGGCCAGCTGCGCTGCCAGGCGGTGGCCGCCACGTCCACGTTGTCGGCGATCTGCAGCACGGCGAAGCCGAGCTCCTGGGCGCGGAAGGACACGTCGAGCGCGGCGATGAACCCGTAGATCTCCGTCGTGCTGTTCCCACCCGGGGGTTCGGAGGGCACACGGACGGTGGAGCTGTGCTCCATCCCGGCCAGCGCCGCCCGCAGCGCTTTGGCGCGGGCCCGCAGCGGGCCGGTGTCGCCGTTCAGGTCCGTGAGCAGGTCGCGGGCCACCTCCAGGACGTGGGCGGCGGCGCGGCGCACACTGTGCGCGGCCGGATCACAGCCGGGGGGCTCGTCGGTGTAGTCGGACCGGTCGACGAGGATGGCGCACAGCCAGGTGAGTTCGTCGACCAGCCGGACCAGGGCCCGTGAGGTCGCGGACAGGCCGGTGGGGCGATAAGGGGTGGCTTCGAAGGCTCCCCGCAGGTCCGCGCCGGTACGGCGGGTGTGCTCCGCCGCCGCTCTGCACTGGTCGGCGTGGGGCACCGACCCGTCCGCGCCCGGCACGGAGGCGCGGGTGCGCAGATACCCGGCGGCGGCACGGCAGACGGCGGCCGCCGGGGCGCTGAGCGGATCGGCGACGGGACGCGGCCACAACAGGGCGACGGCCGGCAGCGCCACCGCCGCCGCCAGTCCCGCCCCCGCGAGACGGTCGGGCAGCTGGGACAGCGGTACCGGCGCGCTGACCGGCAGCACGAAGGCCAGCAGGAGCGCCGTCGAACTGCCGGCCAGCACCGAGCTGACCACACCGGCGAACAGGACCGCGAACCCGACCACGACGGTGGCCACTACGGCGAGCCAGGTCTCCGTGGCCGCCAGTGTCCCGACGCAGATCAGCACCAGCCACGCCACCGCGAGAGCTGCCTGCGCCCGCAGCCGCTCCACCATCGGACCGGAGTAATCGACCAGCAGCAGCATCGAGAACGACCCGAACGCGGCGAAGCTCGCCATCGTCGGGGAGTGGAGGACCTCGGTGCACAGTGCGAACAGGGCGGGCATCACCAGCGCCGTACGCCCGGCCCGCCGGGTCGCCGCGAGGTCCGGGTCCTTGCCGCGCAACCACGTCACCCAGCGTGGTGCCCGCCCCGACATGCGCACCTCCCGCTGGCCCAGGGCAGCCGGCCCCGCCGCCGCACCGCGTACACCACTTATATGCGGCCACCATCCGGCGGTCCGCAACATTTACCGGGACCCGGCCCGCTCACCGCACCGGGAAGCCGAACGTGTACCCCTGGTCCCTGAGCCAGGGCAGCACCTCGTGCAGTGCGGCCACGGTCTCGGAGCGGTCCCCACCGGCGTCGTGGAAGAGGATGGTCGGGCCGTTGGGCATCTCGTCCTTGACGGTGGCGACGATGGAAGCCGTACCGGGGCGTTCGAAGTCCTTGGAGTCGACGTTCCAGCCGAGCGGCCGCATGCCGTGGGAGGCGGCGAGCTTCCTGCTGTACGGGGTGAAGGCGCCGCCCGGGGCGCGGTAGTAGAGCGGCCGGACGCCCCCCGACGCCTTGGTGATCATGCGTTCCGCGTCGAGGATCTGCTGGGACTGGTAGGCCTCGGACTTGGTGTCCATGGTGACGTCGTGCGACACCGTGTGGTCGCACAGCCGGTGCCCGGCCGCCACCACCGCCTTGACCAGGTCCGGATGCGCCTCGGCCTGCGGGCCGATCATGCAGAACGTGGCCTTGACGCCGTACTCCTTGAGCACCTGGAGCACCTGCGGCGTCCAGACCGGGTCCGGGCCGTCGTCGATGGTGATGTTCACGCCCCGGGCGCCCCGGTCCGAGGCGTGCGCGATCTCCACCGACACCGCGGCCGCCTTCCGGCCGGCGCCGGGCCCTGCGGGGTGCGCCGAACTCCCGGCTCCCGCATGCCCGTTGACGGGGTCGGTCTGCGAGGTCCACAGCGAGGCGGCCACGGCCACCGCGGTGACCCCCATCGCCGCCGCGGCCACCTGGCCGTACCACCCTCGTCCGCCGCGCCGTGCCATGGTCCGCCCCGATCCTTTGTCGTTCCGTTGATCTCGTGCACCCGTCCAGACGGAAGGCGGCGGGCACCGGATCCATCCGTTACCGATCACGGACAATTCCGCGAGCGATCCGCGACAGGCTCCCCGCGTGTCCTTTAACGGCGGGTGGGGCGATCGGTGTTGGCGGCCCGGGAAGATCGCGGATCGGAGGGACCGGTTGCCTGCTTGGCTGCGCGGTACCGATGAACACGCGTTATTAATGAAACCGGGTTGTGCTAAGCTTGCGGTCGTGAATCCGACCGGCCCCCGGCGCGCCCGCAGTGCGGCGGCCAAACAGCAGCGTGAGCGGGAGATCCTCGACGCGGCCCGCTCGCTCGGCACCGAGCGCAGCGTGCGTGAGGTCACGCTGACCGACATCGCCGCCGCCGTCGGCATGCACAAGTCCGCGATGCTGCGGTACTTCGAGACACGGGAGCAGATCTTCCTGACGCTCACCGGCGAGGGCTGGCAGGAATGGTCGGTGGCGCTGCGCGCGAGGCTGGGCGAGCTCGCCGGCGCCGGCCCTGACGAGATCGCGGCGGCCGTCGCCCGCTCGCTCGTGGCGCGGCCGTTCTTCTGCGACCTGCTCGCCCAGGCGCCGCTGAACCTGGAGCGCAATGTGTCGCACGAATCCGCCTACGAGTTCAAGACGATCGCGCTCGCCGAGGTCGCCTCGATCGCGACCGCGCTGCGCGGCCTGCTCGGGGTCGGCGAGGGCGCGGCCATGGACGTGATCGCCACGGCGACGGGCATGGCCGGGGCGCTGTGGCAGATGGCCGCACCCGGCACCGGTCTGCGCGAACTCTACGAAAGCCACCCCGAGTTGGCGCATGCGGTGGTCGACGTCGAACCCCGGCTGACCCGTATCCTGACCGCCCTGCTGAACGGCGTACGCGCGACGTCCGCGGAGTCCTGAGGCCGCACCGCTCCCGGGCGCGACGTCCTGTGTCGTGGGAGCCGTACCGGTCTGGGTGACGGTGGCCTTCGCGGGGACGACGGGGCCGCCGGGGGTCGTGTCGCCGGCCGTCGGGACGCCGGCGCCCGGGCCGCCCGAGCCGCCCGGTGACGGGGACGCCGGCTTCCAGCAGGCGGCGGGCATACGCCTCGCCCTCGTCGCGCAGGACGTCGGCCTCGTCGGGCCAGAACGGTGCCGACGCCGTCGCGGCGCGGCCGTTCGGTTGCTCGCTTCCACAGCTCATCCTGCCCGAGGACCGAGCCGAGGGCGCGTCGGCGGCCCGGCCCGGACGGCGGCCGGCACCCCCTGCGCCCCTGGGCCGACGCCCAACGGCTCCGCCGCCGGCTCAGGCGGCCCCGCCGACCTCGTGGACCAGCTCGATCGCCCTCCCCAGCGTGGTGAGCCGGTCCTCCAGGGTCTCCCCGGCCGGATAGAGACGGACCGTGTCGACGCCGGCGTCGCGCCAGACGGCCAGCCGCTCGCGCACCATGGCCTCCGTGCCGATCAGCGTCGTACCGAGCACCATCTCGTCGGTCACCAGGGCGGCAGCGACGTCCCGGTCGCCGGCCTGCCAGCGCTCGTGGACCTCGGCGGCGACGTCGGCCCAGCCCTGGCGGCTGTAGGCGCCGTTGTAGAAGTTGGTGGACGCCGACCCCATGCCGCCGAGACTGAAGGCGAGTTCCTTCTTGCGTCCGGCGACCATCGCGCCGAGCGCCTCCTCGTCGGCCGCGAAGGCGACCTCGGCGCCCTGGCAGACGTCCAGGTCGGCGCGGGTACGTCCGCTGCGGGCCAGGCCCTCGTCGAGGTGGGTGAAGTAGGCGTCGGCCGCGCCCTCGGGCACGAAGCTGGTGCCCAGCCAGCCGTCGGCGACCTCACCGGTCAGCCGCAGCATCGCCGGGGACAGGGCGGCGAGATAGATCGGGATCTGGTGCTCGGCGCGCATCGACAGCCGCATCGGGACGGCCTCGCCGTCGGGCAGCGGGACGGTGAACTCGGCGCCTGAATAGGCGAGTCGGCCGCCGTCGAGCACCCGCCGTACGATCTCCACCGTCTCGCGCATGCGCCGCAGCGGCCGCGCGAAGGGCACGCCGTGCAGTCCCTCGATCACCTGTGGGCCGGAGGCGCCGAGGCCGAGCAGGAAGCGCCCGCCGGACAGGTTGGAGAGGGTGATGGCCGTCTGGGCCACCGCTGTCGGGGTCCGGGTGCCCAGCTGCATGACGCCGGAGCCGAGCAGCATCCGGTCGGTGAGCGCCGTGTAGTAGCCGAGCGCGGAGGGCGCGTCGGAGCCCCAGGCCTCGGCGACCCAGCAGATGTCCAGGCCCAGTTTCTCCGCCTCGACGACGAAGTCGCCGAGCTGGGACCAGTGTTCGCCGCCCGAGGCCTCGATCGTGGTGGCCGTCCGCATCACGCCTCCGCCCGCTGCTTGATCTGCGCGAGAGTGGCGGTGATGCTCTGCTCGAACTCCCGCAGCCGTACGAACACGATCTTCTGTTCCTTGTCGGGCATCCGGTCGATCGCCACCGACAGCCCCGATCGCCCCGGTCCCAGCTGCATCCACTGCGACAGTTCGGTCCCGCCGTTCTCGGGGCGCAGCCGGAACCGCCAGACCGCGGAGGGTTCCGCGGGGTCTTGCACGGCCCAGGCGAGGACCGACTCCGGTTCGCACTCGATCACATAGGACGTGGTCTCCCACTTGCCGAATGCCTCGTGCTCGCTGCGGCCGACGAACCTGGCGCCCACCGCCGGCCCGGCAGCACCGTCCAGCCAGGCGACGGACCGGAGTTCCTCGCTCATGTCCGGCATCAGCTCGATGTCGCTGACCAGGGCCCACACCTTCTCCGGCGGGGCGTCGATCCAGGTCCGCACCTCGATCGTGGGTGTGTCCGCGTAGCGTGCGCCCGTCCACTCCAAGGTCGTCGGCCTCCTCGCCGTAGGGTCTGACCTCCAAAGTTGCTTTCTGAGACTCGCCCTGTCAAGACGCCGCGACTCAGTCGGTGCCGAACCGTCGTCGTACGTCAGGGCGCTGCCTGAGCCGCTCCGGATAGCCGGGCCCCATCCGCATCGAGGTCTCCTCTGCCCGCATGGGTGTCCGGCACTGGGCGCAGACCACCTCGGCCGTGGTGTCGTGGTCGCAGGCGTCGTGATGGAAGACCACGGGGACCCCCCTCTCCCCGGCCAGCCAGCGGTCGCCCCACGCGGACATCGCGGCGAGCACGGCGAACAGGTCCCGCCCCTTCTCCGTGAGGACGTAGTCGTAGCGCGGCGGCTCGGCCTCGTACAGCCGCTTCTCCAGGATCCGCTCGTCGACCAGGTGGCGCAGCCGGTCGGTCAAGGTGTTGCGGGCGATGCCCAGTTCCTGCTGGAACTCGTCGAAGCGGCGGATCCCGTAGAACGCCTCCCGTACCACCAGCGGCGTCCAGTGGTCACCCAGCAGATCGACGGTCCGTGCGATGGAACACGGCCACTTGGCGAACGACGTCCGTTTCATGGTCCTACGATAGCGAGTCTCGTGACGAAACTCAGCAGAATGGTGAGCCGACGGTCCAGCCGCATCCGGGCCGCGTGGACAGCGCTGCCCCGTGCGCTTTGACTGGTCATGACGGGTTCCTTGGGGCCCCTGTGACGCTCGGGGTGGACCCGGGCCAGATTTCCCGGGCTTCCGAGGTTTCCCGCTCGACGGCAGCGAACCGTGAAACGAGGTGTCCGACGATGGAGATCGAGGGATCGGTCGCGGTGGTGACCGGAGCGAACCGGGGGATCGGGCTGGCTTTCTCGCGTGCTCTGCTGGCCCGGGGCGCCGCCAGGGTGTACGCGGGCGTCCGCCGGCCCGAGGACTTGACCGAGCCGGGTCTGGAACCGCTGCTCCTGGACGTCACCGACCACGACCAGGTCGCGGCCGCCGCGCGGACGGCGTCCGACGCGACCATCGTGGTCAACAACGCGGGCATCCAGGCCGGGCCGCCCCTGCTGGAGGGCTCCATGGACGGCGCACGGCGGGAGCTGGAGGTGAACTATCTGGGCACCTGGGCCGTCTCCCGCGCCTTCGCACCGGTGCTCGCGGCCAACGGGGGCGGCGCCCTGGTGAACATGCTGTCCGTGGCGTCCTGGCGGCCGAACAGCCGGTTCCCCAGCTACGCGGCGTCGAAGTCCGCGCAGTGGTCGCTGACCAACGCGCTGCGTATCGCCCTTCGGGAACAGGGGACCCTGGTCGTCGGCGTGCACGTCGGCTGGGTGGACACCGACGCCACCGCGGAGATCGACGTGCCGAAGACCGACCCGGCCGAGGTGGCGGCGCGGACCATGGACGCCATCGTCCGTGACGAGCCCGAGGTCCTGGTCGACGACACGGCCCGCCAGGTCCGCGCCGCACTCTCCGGGCCGCTCGATCTCATCAGCCCGACCGCCTGACCGTGCGACGGTGGAGTCAGCAGACCGACTCAACCCAATGGTGAGGTGGAGCCATGCAAACCGACTTCGACGTCGTCGTCCTGGGAGCCGGGCCGGGCGGCTATGTGGCCGCGATCCGTGCCGCCCAGCTGGGCCTGCGCACCGCCATCGTGGAGGGCCGGTTCTGGGGCGGTGTCTGTCTCAACATCGGCTGTATCCCGACGAAGGCGCTGCTGCGCAACGCCGAGGTCGCCCAGCTGATCCTGCACGACGCGGAGAAGTTCGGCGTGAAGATCAGCGGCGAGGTGGGCCTTGACTACCGCGCCGCCTACGAACGCAGCCGGGTGGTGGCCGACGGACGTGTCAAGGGCGTCGGCTATCTCATGCGCAAGAACAAGATCGAACAGTTCGAGGGGCAGGGCACCTTCCTCGACCCCCACACGCTGCAGGTGCGTATGCAGGACGGCGAGACGACACTCACCTTCCGCTCCTGCGTCATCGCGACCGGCTCGACCGTGAAACTGCTGCCGGGCACGACGCTGGGCCGGCGCGTTGTCACCTACGAGGAACAGATCCTCTCCGACAGCCTCCCGTCGAGCCTGATCATCGCGGGCGCGGGCGCCATCGGCATCGAGTTCGCCTATCTGCTGCGGTCCTACGGCGTCGAGGTCACCCTGGTGGAGTTCCTCGACCGTATCGCACCGCTGGAGGACGAGGAGGTCTCCGCCGAACTCACCAGGCGCTTCAAACGCCAGGGCATCCGTGTGATGACCTCGACGGCCGTGCGGGCCATCGAGGAGACCGAGGAGAACGTCCGCGTGACCGTCCGCCGGGGCGACACGGAACAGGTCCTCGAAGCGGAGAAGGTCCTCCAGGCCACCGGCTTCCAGCCGCGCACGGCCGGTTACGGACTGAACAGCACCGGGGTACGGCTCACCGAGCGCGGTGCGATCGACGTCGACGGGTACTGCCGTACCAGCCAGCCGCACATCTACGCCATCGGCGATGTCACGGCGAAGCTGATGCTGGCGCACACCGCCGAGGCGATGGGCATCGTCGCCGCCGAGAGCATCGCCGGCGCGGAGACCATGGAGCTCGACTACCGCATGATCCCGCGCGCCACGTTCTGCCAGCCGCAGATCGCCAGCTTCGGCTGGACCGAGGCTGAGGCCCGCGCCGAGGGCTTCGACGTACGCGTGGCGAAGTTCCCCTTCACGGCCAACGCCAAGGCTCACGGCCTCGGTGACACGGTCGGGTTCGTGAAATTGGTGAGCGACGCCCGCTACGGCGAACTCCTCGGCGGCCACCTCATCGGCCCGGACGTGACCGAGTTGCTGCCCGAGCTGACGCTGGCTCAGAAGTGGGATCTCACCGTGACCGAACTCGCCCGCAACGTCCACGCCCACCCCACCCTGAGCGAGGCGGTCCAGGACGCCCTGCACGGGCTCGCCGGACACATGATCAACCTCTGACGGCAGACCTGTGCGGACGCGTGTGCGTGTCCGTGCCGTGTGTGAGACGGCACGGACACTCCGCACGGGTCTACCGAGGGCGGACGTACGGCCGGGTCATGATCTCCATGTTGTGGCCGTCCGGGTCCTCGAAGTAGGCGCCCCGGCCGCCGAACAGGCCGTTGATGCCGCCGGGTTGGGTGTGGTGGGGATCGGCGTAGTAGGTGACGCCGTCCGCCTCCAGCCGGGCGACCATGCCGTCGAACCGGTCCTCGGGCACGAGGAAGGCGTAGTGCTGTGACTGGATCGGCTCGTCCCGCTTCTCGTAGTAGTCGAGCGTCACGCCGTTGCCGAGGTCGACCGGCAGGAACGGCCCCAGCGGGAGGCCGACCCGCAGGCCCAGGACGGTGGCGAGGAACTCGGCGGAGCGGTGCCGGTCACTGGCGTAGACGGCCGTGTGGTTCAGCTGGACGGCGGCCGCCGACGCGTCGGACGGTCCCCGCTGGTCGTGCGGGTGCTTCTGGTCAAAGGACAAGGGAGTCTCCGGTCTTGGGGTCTGCTGGGTTCGGGCGCGCGTACGGGCATACGGGCGCCGGGAGCGAAGACGCGGAGAAGGTGGGCGGGCCCCTGGCCCGCCTCGTGCTCACGCCGAGGCCGGGAGCCTCACTCGTGCATGGCCCCTGGCCGACCCGGCAGTCACCCGGCCGAGCCTAGCGACCGTCACGGGCCGGGGCAACGGAGTTGTGCGGTGCCGGACGGCCGCGGCCGCAAGGCGTGCGGTCGGGCCGTACCCGCGGTGAACACATACGCTTTGCCGGTCACCGAAGCCGTCGCAGTCGCGGCCACCACGTCCGGCACCGGCCGCCACTTCGACGACGGCCTGGACCTGCTGGCGCGGCTCACGCCCCGCCTGACCGGCGAGTTCGCGCTCCGCACCTTCCTCAACGCGGACCTGGACCGCACCCTGGCCACCGCCCTGACCTGGACCGACTCCCGGGACCCGGCCGTACGGCGGCTGGCGAGCGAGGGCAGCCGCCCCAAACTTCCCTGGGCCCGGCAGGTGCCCGCGCTCAACCGCGACCCCGGAGCCACGGTCCCGGTGCTGGACAGGCTGTACGCCGACGCCTCGCAGGACGTGCGCCGCTCGGTGGCGAACCACCTCAACGACATCTCCCGACTCGACGCCGGACTGGCCGCCGGGACCGCCGCACGCTGGATGCGGACCCCGGCGCCCACCACCTCCGCCCTGGTGCGGCACGCGATGCGCACCCTCGTCAGCGGGAACCTCGTCTTCACCGCGCGCGGCGACCACCCCCTCCTCGGTCTGGACGACGGCGTCGACCGCGACACCGCGCTTGATGTCCACACCGAGCTTGGCTGCCTGCTCGGACAACACCGTCTCGACCGTTTCGAGGTAGGTCAGCAAGCCCTCCGGTGCCGGGCTGCGGAGCCGGTACGGCAGGGCGGCGACATCGACCTTCGCGCCGTCGAGCACGATGCCGGCGAAGTGGCCACCTTGCCGAGGGGGCGTCAGCTCGTCCGAGTCGAGGTCCACCCCGGAGTCGTCGGGGACGCCCGCCGCCGTCAGCAGCGGGTGCAGCAACCCGCGCCGGTAGAACGCCTCCAGGGACTCGGCGGACAGGCCCCGCATCCCCAACGGCCGCCCCTTGAACGGGGAGCCGGGCTCCGGCTCCCGTTCGAGCACCAGGACGGAACAGCGCGCGAGGCCGAGCTCACAGGCGAGGAACAGACCGACCGGGCCGGCACCCACGATCACTACGTCATGCACCAGAGATCTCCTTCTCACACCTACCGCCGGATGGGCACCCGGCAGGCTTCTCTGGAAAGGTGCCAACCCCCGCCGACATCCCACCGACAGCCTCCGACATCCGACCGACACAACTCCGCGACTCCGCCGCGTAGGGCGTCCGCGTCCCGCCGAGGGCACGTTCGGGGTGCCCTCGGCGGGAATGCGCGGTCTGTCAGGGGCGGAGCGTCGTGGCGCGGCTGTTGTACGCCTCCACCGTCAGCGCCGGACGGCGGGAGGGGAGCGCCTGCGACGGCCAGGACAGGGTGACGGTCTGCGATTCGCCGGGCAGCAGCCACAGGTAGTTGTGGCTGTAGAGCGTCGGCAGCACCCGGTGGCCATTGGCCTCGTCCACCAGGGACAGCCGGACCATCGCGGCGACGGCCGAGCCGCGGTTGCTGACGGTGGCGGTCAGTTCGTGGCGGTCTCCGGAACGGGACACATGCCCGATGGAGCCGGACACGTTCACCTGCTTCGCCTTGTTGAGGCACTGCATGGCGGCTGGTTCGCGGTGGCGCCAGTAGGTGTTGCGGGAGAGCTCCCTGCCGCGGGCGTCCTCCAGGGTCAGCCGCAGCAGGTGCAGGTCGGGCAGGTCGTCGGTCCAGCCGGCGGTGAACGCCTCTTCCGTGGCGGCCCGTGCCACGTCCACCCGGACGGTCCTGCCGCTGCCGAGCTGCCGACCGGACAGGTCGTACAGACGGGCGGTGACAGTGGCGTTCTTGAGGTCGGCACTGGTGTGGTTGACCGCGAGAACCTGCCACTTCACCGGGTCGGCCTGGACGTGCAGCGGCTCGCAGGCCGAACGGGCCCCGTAGTAGGTGCCGTTGACGTCGAAGTCGTAGTCGTAGGTCTGCCAGACGGTGCTGTGCCAGGCCGGGTGGGACATCCACAGCATCAGGCCGGTCGCGTTGTTCCACAGGTTGGCGTTCCACGCTTCGAACATGGCGCGGGTGTTCTCGTAGTTGACGAACTGCGCCTTGCGGGCGAAGTCGTCCAGACCCGTGGCCTCGCCGAGGCGGGACTCGATGGCGGCCTTGTAGTTCTGCGGCGCCTGGTTCCCGCGCTCGCTCCAGTCGTGGTAGTACCAGGCGCCGCGGATGGGCCACTCCGGCTCGTCGCCCGTCATGTTGCGCAGGCTCGCCGCGGTGGAGACGACCGGCATACCGATCTCGGTGTGGAAGCCGAAGTCCTTGCTGCCGTAGGTGTTGGGATCGAAGTACTTCTCCGGCTCGACCCAGCCGTAGGGGCCGCCGCCCGTGATGATCCCGCCGGCCGAGTTGTTCTGGTAGAGCAGGCCGGGGACCTGCTGCTCCACGGCCTCGCGCATCCCCTTGTCGATGGCGGCCGGCGGGTTGCCCTCGTTCGCCCCGCACCAGATGACCACGCAGGGATGGATGCGGTAGCGCAACACGGTGTCCCGCGCGGTCGAGTTGAACGCGTCGTGGTCCGGCGGGTCCATGCCCCAGGCGTTGGGGAAGTCGTTCCAGACGAGGATGCCGTGCCGGTCGCAGGCGGCGAAGAACTCCTCCCGGTCGCTGGTGCCGACCCAGTTCCGGATCATGGTGAAGTTCATGTCGCGGTGCATCCGCACCGCCGCGTCCATCCGCTCCGGCGGCATCCGGCGCAGCAGTTCGTCCCAGCCCCAGTTGCCGCCGCGGGCCAGCACCCGCACGCCGTTGACGAGGATCTTCAGCGGATCGGGCGCGTTGGAAACGGACTTGACGTCGGTCCACTGCTCGCCGTCGTCGGACGCCTGGATCACATACGTCTTCGGGTAAGCCGTCTCCCAGACGATCGCCACCCGGTCGAACTTCTGCGCGGAGCCCAGGTCCACCTGGATCCACTGGTTGTCCTCGTACTGCGACGACCAGCGGGTGCCCGCGTCGCCGTCGGTGGCGTGCGAGGCGGGGTTGTCGGACTCCTCGGTCGAGGCCTTCGCCGTCCTGTGCAGGGCGAGGTCGGTCCCGGGGGCGGTGCGGTCGACGACACTGAGGGACCACAGGGAGTTGCCCCAACTGGTGTTGCGCAGACCGCAGTTGATCCGGACGTAGCGGGCGGTCCGCTGGTCGAAGTCCTCGACCTGGAGGCTGGCGTTGCCGTTGTTGAAGGGGAGCGGCACCGCCCCGTTGTCCACCGACCTCACATCGGTCCACTCGGCGCCGTCGGCGGAGACCTGCACCACGAAGGTCTGGGCGTACGCCTGCTCCCAGGTGAGGTCGACCTGGTCGAAGGAGTGCGCCGAGCCCAGGTCGACGCGGATCCACTGGTCGTCCTCGTACGCCGAGGACCAGCGGGTGTCCGGATCGCCGTCGGTCACGTTCGCCGCACTGTGGTCGTCGCCGTCCGTGCTGGAGGCGTCGGCGGGGGCGTGCAGGGCGAGGTCGGTGGTCGGCCGGGTGCTGTCCCGCACGGCCACGGCCCACAGGGAGCTGCCCCAGGAGGTGGCCCGCGTACGGCAGTTGATACGAACGTACCGGGCCTGCTGCCGGTCGAAGGTGACGGACTGGGTGTACGAGTCGCCGGACGCCGTGAACGGCAGTGGCACCTCGTACTCGTAGCCGAACTGGCGGATGCCGAAGCGGGTGGTGCGCCGGTCGCTCTCGGTGCCGTCGACCGCTGCGGTGAGCGTGAGGTCGTGCAGGTTCGGCTCGCCCAGGCCGTTCGGCCACCACAACTTGGGGTCGCGCAGCCGCAACTGCCCGAAGGTGTCGGGGGCGAAGACCACGTCGACGCTCTCGCCGGCCGGCACGGTGACGGCCTTGGACACCCGGACGCCGTCGAAGGCAGCGGAGACCGTTGCCTTGTGGTCGGTGGAGTCGGCGTTGCGGACGGGGACGACGACGGTCAGCTCGGCGGCCGACACGTCCGGCAGGTCCGGCAGGACGGTGTCCACGCGCGGGTCGCCGATGACGACCTGCCCGGTGGATCGCAGCCGGACGTGGTTCCAGATGCCCGCCGCACGGTCGCGGACCGCCGGCATCCAGTCCCAACCCGAAGCGGCAAGGTAGGTGGGGGAGTTGAGGTTCATCTGCCCGGCACCGGCATCCACCCAGGACTCGCCCAGCGGGCCCTTGTCGCCGGGGCTGCCGGGCACGGGCATCGGCGTGATCCTGACGGCCAGCGCGTTCGCGCCGTCCGCGGTGAGCAGCCGGGTCACGTCGTACGAGGAGCGGGCGAACGGGTACGTCAGATCACCGACCTGCTCACCGTTGAGCCAGACGTCGGCCTTGTGGTTGACGCCGTCGAACTCCAGCCAGACCCTGCGGCCGGACCCGGTGCGCAGGCCGTGCGGCAGCTCGAAGTCCCGCTTGTACCACCAGGAGTGCCGCGACAGCGCCTCGGGGATGTGCAGGTTGTTCAGCCCGGCGACCGGGTCCGGCAGCTTGCCCTGGTCCACGAGTGAGGCCAGGACCGTGCCGGGGACGGTGGCGGGCAGCCAGCGGCTCGTGTCGACCGAGGTCTTCGACAGACCGGGGCCGTCCGCGCCGGCCCAGTCGTCCAGGGTGAGCCGCCAGCCGGACTCCACCGGCACCGTGCCGTCGTCGGCAACGGTGAGCCTGGGCGCCTCGGCGTGCTGGGTGCCCCAGTCGGACCAGCCCGTCGCCGTGGGACGGTGCGCGTCGGAGGTGCCGTACACCTCGAAGCCGTTGAGCCCGAGGGGCAGCGGGCTGGAGCGCTTGCGGGACGTCATACGCACCCAGCGCGCCGACACCGGGCGGGGAAGCTGGATGTCCACCACTCCGCCGGTGCCGGCGGTGGTGCGACAGACACTCGTCCACGACTTCTGGTCAAGGGACGTCTCGACCACGCAGTCCACCGCGTAGCTCGACAGGATCTCCTTGCCGGTGGTGCCGTCGGCCGGGTTTCCGCTGGTGGGCGGCGTGAACACGGGGTCTCCGGCGTCGGCTTCGAAGGTGAGGCGGATCCAGGTGACCTGGCATGCGGCCTGCAGATCGACAGTGATCCACTGTGGGTCGCCGGGTTCCGCTCGCCACCCGCTGCCCCGCACGCCGGGCGTGGTGAGCCGGTCGACCACGAAGGATCCGGGCGTGGGGGCGTAGGCCGTCGAGGAGACCGAGACGGGCCGGTTGAGCGCGAGCTCAAGAGACGGCGCGGGTTGCGTCGGCCGGCCCGTCGCGGCGGCCGCGGTCGAGGTGGGGAGCAACGAGCTGAGTCCGAATCCGGCCAGCAGGGTGGAGCCCGCGGCGACTATGGACCGTCGCGACGGATTGCGCCACGGATCCGATTGATCGGTCATGAATCTGACGTCCCATCAAAGAGCGGCGAAGCGAGCCGGAGTGGCTCCGCGCACCCCGCACCGAGCAGAATGACAACGTTGCCAAAGGCTGTGGCGTGAAGAGCTTCCTGTCAACCCCTGGTGCGGACATCCGTGCTGAGCCGCAGGTGGGGAGCCCGAGTAGTGATTCCCTGTGCGGTTCGGCCGCCTGCTCGACGGCAGCCCGAGAGGGAGGCTCGCGGGACCGGCAAAGCCTCAGCCCTCGCCAGGTTCCTGGCAGAGCAGTTGTCGGGTTTCTGTGTTCCCGCTGCTCTGGTGAGAACGGCCCAGGGCGGTCAGGGTCTTCCAGGATCTGTTCCGTTTGAAGGGCATCTCGAAGATCCGGGAGAACAGCCATGCCCCGAGCACCGAAACCGGCAGGGCCAGGGCAAGCGTGAACCAGAACGTGGGCAGGCCGGGAGACACGAGATGCGGGGCCACTCTGCGGATCACGGCCATGACGATCGGCAGATGAATCAGGTAGAGGCTGTAGGAGAAGTCGCCGAGACTCCGGATCGGTCGTGTGGTCAGGAGCCGTAGAAGCAGGGCGGGTCGGCCGGTGGCCACCGCGGCGATCAGCATCGTCATGGCGGGAGCGACGGCGAGGTCGATCCAGAAGTAGTGGTTCACCGTCCATACGGAACCCTTGACGACGCCGAGAGCCAGGACGGGCAGGGCGGCCAGGGCGGCGAACCATCCCCATGGCAGGCCGCGAACCCGGTCCCGTGCGACGACGACTCCCGCGCCCACCATGCCCGCGACGAACACGGGCGCGAGGTGGGGAGCGAGCCAGTTGTCGCTCTCCACCGGGGTTGCGTCAGGCGCGATCAAGCCGCGGACGATCACCGGAAGTGTCACGCACGCGACCAGGACCGCCGCGCTCGACCGGCGCTGGACAAAAAGGAGAAGAGGAAAGAGGAGATAGAGCTCGGCCTCCACTCCGATCGACCAGAAGGCGCCGTTCGGTGTGGGCGCGGTGATCATGTCCTGGGCGACGAGACCGAACACCAGGACGGACCGGGCAGTAGGTGGCCCGAAGTGCGACGCCGGCACCACGAACCAGGAAACGATCAGGCTCATGGCCAGCGCCGCCCAGTACGGCGGCAGGATGCGCCAGGCGCGGCGGCGCAGGAACTGGGCGACGCCGCCCGACCGCCAGCCGTGACGTGCCGGGGAGATGGCCAGGGAGAAGCCGGACAGCACCAGGAAGAAGACGACGGCGAGACGCCCGAACATCAGCCCCTTCAACCACGGAGGCGCCGAACTGTCGGGGTAGCCGGGGAAGGTGTACAGCCAGCAGTGAAACAGCACCACATACAGCGCCGCCAGGCCGCGGAGACCGTCCAGGCCCACCACTTGCGACTGGACGCGCGCCGTGCTCGCCGCCTCTTCCTGCCCTGCTGGGGCCGGCGCTGCCAAGTCGAGGGCGCCGGCGGCCGGACGGCTCAAGTCCGCGGAAATTGTTCAACCCCTTCTCTAGCAGCGCATTCGACCGCCGGCCCGTGTCCCTGGCGGTGCGCCGGGCGGCACAGTGCCACCACGGAGACTTGGTACGTGGCGCCCGCCTCAGAGGTTCAACACGAGTGCGGCCAGTGATCAGGCCGTAGGCCTCAGCCCGTCGCAGCGGCTTTCTGTCCGGACGGGGTGACGGCGTACCACTCGTTGTCCTTGCCCTGGCCGTTTGCCTGTTCGGCCTTTGTGTCGCCGCTGTACCGGTAGAGCGGCCAGCCGGCGAGGGTGAGCTGCTTCATGCCGTTGCGGTGAACCGTGCCGAGAAGACTCTTCTCCACCCCTGAGGTCTGTACCGAGTCCTGGACGATGACCGGCAGCCACGTCTTTGTGCAGGCGCCCGAGCACGTCCATTTGGACGGCGTCGACTCGTCCTTGTCGTAGCGGTAGAGGGTCATCCCCTTGCCGTCGGTGACCACGCTGCCCATGCCTGTCATCGCCTCGGCCATCACGATGGTGGCCGTGGCCGTCTGCCCGGCCCCGGAGCTGCCGCTGTCGCCCGTTGCCGAGGTAGCCGGTGCGGCGGCTGCCGGATCCGAGGCGGCAGGGGCCACGGAGGCGGCGGTGCCGGGGCTCGTGCCGTTCGAGGAGCCGCACGCCCCCAGCAGGAGCGGGGCGGCGAGCCCTACGGTGAGGCTCAGGACGATGCGTCGGAGGATCAACGAGCTGCCCTTCTTCAGGAGGCGCATCCACTTGCCCCCTTAGTACGTCGGCCGACTCCCGCCCTCTCAGCCGCTGGAACCACATGACGCAGTCTTGACCATCACCGTGCTCTGCCACAGAGCCAGGAGTGCGGGGAGCAGCTGCGACGCGGCCATAGCGATGATCGATACGGAGGGGACCGTGGTGGGGTGGACGCACGCCGCTCAGCAGCTGGTCGGGTACTCGGCCCAGGAGGTGGTGGGCCGCTCCATCGCACGCGTGCTGCCGCCTCCCGAGGACGCCGGGAGGGTTTCGGCTTTGGCCGAGCAGTGCCGTGCCCAGGGGGGCTGGGCCGGCACCCTGGCGGTCCGCCACCGCGACGGCCGCACGCTCACCATGACGCTGCAGGTCTCATTGCTCTGGGGCCAGGACGCCGGCACCCGGTGGCTGGTGTCCGTGACCGACATAGGCTCCCTGTCCTCGGGGACGGCCCACGGACCGGTGCGCGAGTCGCTCCTCGCCCGCGCGCCGATCGGCATCATCGTCCGTGACCCGCAGCTGCGCTGTGTCTGGGCGAACGACGCCATGGAGCGTCACGACGGCGTGCCTCGTCACCGACGGTTCGGACGCCGCCTCAAGGACTCGCTGCCCGCCTTCGAGGCCGAAGCGCTCGAGGCGGTGTTGCAGCAGGTGCTGGAGAGCGGTGCGACCACGGTCCACGAGTTCCGGGCGTGGCCGCCGGCGGACCCTCGCCGTGAGCACGCGTTCTCGGTGTCGTTCTTCTGTCTCCAGGGCGCGGACGGCACGCCACTGGGCGTGTGCTCCATGATCGTGGATGTCACCGGCAACCGGCGGGCGCGCGAGCGACTGGCCATCCTCAGCGAGGCCAGCACCCCCGCACGCGCGCCGTCCCGGCCAAGGACACCGCACACTGGAAGATCCCGGCGGATCCGTGCGCCGTGTCCGAGGCGCGAGCCTGGACCACGCGCCAAATCACCGCCTGGGGGCTGGATGACCTGGTCTTCGCCACCGAACTCATCGTCAGCGAACTGGTCACCAACGCGATTCGCTACGGCCGCCCGCCGATGGAGCTGCGGCTGATCCGCCACGACGTGCTGGTCTGCGAGGTCACCGACGCCTCCAGCACCCAGCCCCGCCTACGACGTGCCCGCACCACCGACGAGGGAGGACGCGGCCTGTTCCTCGTCGCCCGACTCGGGGCCCGCTGGGGCTGCCGCCACGGCCAGAAACGCAAGACGATCTGGTCCGAACAGCTCATCGAGTGCCCCGACCCGGCCCTGTGAGCCGGTCCGGCTCGGCCGCGGCCCGAGGAAGCTGCCGAGGCGACTGCGTCTACTCCTGGCTGCGTCTACTCCTGGCTGCGGCTGCTGGTGGTGGCGAAGCGCCGGCGGTAGTGGGTCGGGGTCGTGCCGAGGTGGCGGGCGAAGGCGCGGCGGAGGGTCTCGTCGGTGCCGAGCCCGCTGTGCTGTGCGGCCGAGGTGACGCTGTGGCCCTCCAGGAGCAGTTGCTGGGCGCGGTCGAGGCGGACCCGTTCGACCCAGCGCGCCGGTGTGGTGCCCAGTTCGGCGCGGAACAGCCGGGCCAGATGCCGGGGGCTGACGGCGGCGGACGCGGCCAGGGCGGGCAGGCTGTGGTCGGCGGTCGGGTCGGTGAGCACGGAGGCGATCAGCGTGCGGAGGAGGTCGCTGCGGGCCGGTGGGGTGGTGATGGCCGTGGAGAACTGGGACTGCCCGCCCGGGCGTTGCATGAAGACAACCAGTTCGCGGGCGATGTCCCGGGCCACGCCGGCGCCGTGGTCGTCCTCCACCAGGGCGAGGGTGAGGTCGATGCCCGCGCTGATGCCCGCCGAGGTGACATACCGTCCGTCGCGGACGTGGATGGCGTCCGGCTCGACCCGGACCCGGGGGTAGCGGCGGGCGAACCTGGCCGCGTGCCGCCAGTGGGTCGTGGCACGGCGGCCGTCGAGCAGGCCCAGCTCGCCCAGGACGAACGCGCCGGTGCACACCGAGGCGACCCTGCGTGCCCGCTCGGTCAGTTCGCGGGCCGTGGCCAGCAGCTCGTCCTCGATGGGCCGCTCGGCCAGCCGGTCGCCGCCCGCGACCAGGACCGTGTCGACGGGTCCGGCGTCGGCCGCCCGGACGGTGCCGGTCAGCGCCAGTCCGGCGGAGGTGGTGACCGTTCCGCCCTCCGGCGAGACCAGCACCAGTTCATAGGGGTCGGTGAGCCGGCCTGCCTGGTGCAGCACCTCCGAGGGGCCGCTGACGTCGAGCATGGTCACGCCCTCGAAGACCACGAAGCCCACCCGATGTGCCATGTCCGAATCCGTGGGTTTCCTGGCAGCAGAGACATGGCCCAGCCTACGTCCCCGGAGAACCCTGGAGGTACATCACCCATCCGGTATGGAGGCTGAGGAACGATGAGCGAAGAGATCGCAGGCGTACGGATCCCGGACACCACCCTGGTGCGGGAGGCCACCGAGATGGTGCGCGACGTCGCCGTGCCGCTGGTGTTCGACCACTCCCGGCGGGTCTACCTGTGGGGCTCGCTGCGCGGCCGGGCCCTGGGGCTGACCTTCGACCCCGAGCTGCTGTACGTGGGGGCGATGTTCCACGACCTCGGGCTGACCAAGAGCCTGCGCCGCACCGACCAGCGCTTCGAGATCGACGGCGCCGACGAGGCCCGCCACTTCCTGCACGCCCACGGCATCACCGGCGAACCCGCCGACCGGGTCTGGACGAGCATCGCCCTGCACACCACGCCGGAGATCCCGCTGCACATGGCACCCGAGATCGCCCTGGTCACCCGCGGCGTCGAGCTGGACGTCCTGGGGATCGGCTACCACGAGGTCACCGACGAGCAGCGCGCGGCGGTCGTCGCGGCGCACCCGCGCCCGGACTTCAAGAACCAGATCCTCGCCGCGTTCACCGAGGGCATCCAGGACCGCCCCGACACCACCTTCGGCAACGTCAAGGCCGACGTACTGGCCCACTACGTCCCCGGCTTCCGCCGCGGCGACTTCGTCGAGGTCATCAAGGGCTCCGCCTGGCCCGAGTGACCGAGCCGCGACCAAAGGTCAGCGGGTGGCCGGGTGCGGCAGGTCGTGGACCTCCAGACTGATCAGCTGTTCCGAGGTCGGGGCGGTGAGTTCGGCCACCCGCTGGGCCTGGCGTTCGGTCATCTCCTGGAATATCTGGCGGGCCGAGCGGCCGTTGCCGAAGCCCTCGCCCCGGGGCATGGCCTGGAAGAGGGCGAAGAGTTCGGTGCGCGCCGTGGGCGTCAGCTCGTAGCGGTGCTGACCGGCCTGGTACTCCACGATCGAGACCAGCTCGGCCGACTCGTAGTCCTCGAAGAGGAGGGTGCGGCCGAAACGGGAGGCGAGACCCGGGTTGGAGCCGATGAAGCGGTGCATGTCACCGGGGTAGCCGGCGGCGATGACCACGACGTCGTCGCGGTGGTCCTCCATCAGCTTCACCAGGGTCGCCACGGCCTCGGTGCCGAAGTCGTTGCCCGCCAGCGCCGGAGCCAGCGAGTAGGCCTCGTCGATGAAGAGCACACCGCCCAGCGCCCGGGTGAAGGCGGCGGTGGTCTTCGGGCCGGTGTGGCCGACGTACTCGCCCACCAGCGCCGTCCGGTCGACCTCGACCAGATGGCCCCGGCGCAGCAGTCCGAGGGCCTTGAGGAGACGGCCGTAGAGGCGGGCCACGGTGGTCTTGCCGGTGCCGGGGTTGCCGGCGAACACCAGGTGGCGGCTGAGCGGTGGGGCCGGCAGCCCGGCCTCCTCGCGGCGGCGGACCGTCTGCATGAGCTTGACCAGCGAGCCGACGTCCTGCTTGACGCGGTCCAGTCCGACCAGCTCGTGGAGTTCGCCGAGCAGGTCCTCCAGGTTCTCCTCCTCCGGCTCCTCCGCGTCGTCGGCGGCGGACTTCGCGGTCCTGGGGGAGGGCGCCGTCCCGGGGGTGCCGTTCGCCGGGGCCGCGGCCGGGCTGCCGAAGGTCAGCGGGGTGCCGTCGGCCGTACAGTCCTCCAGGACCGGCTTGGCGCCCTCGTCGGTGCCGAGCGCCTCCGCGCAGTCACTGATCCGGCAGTGCCGGAACACGGGGTCGGCCCCCGCGGCCACATGCAGGGCGGGGAAGCCGGCCCGGGTGACGTCGAGCCCGGTGAACGTGCCGCCCGCGCCCTCTGCCAGGAACACCCCGTTCTTGCCCGGCCGGTCGATGTGCAGCCCGGTCATCTCCGGCCTTGCGCCGGTCCAGACGACGGCACCGGAGCCCGCGCAGTTCTCGACCCAGCCGCCGTTCACCGTCGCCTCGGCGCCCTCGTCGACCACCAGCCCGGCCGCCCCGGCGCCGCTGATCCGGATCCCGGCGAGGGAGGCGGCGGCGCCCTTGGCGACCTGGACGCCGATCTCCTTCGCCCCGGTCACCGTGGAGTCGGCGACCGTGGTGCCGGTGGGCGAGCCGATGCCGATCCCGGCGGCGGTCCCGGCGACCCGGCAGCCGGTGAGTGTGGCCGCCGCCCGCTCCAGGACGCTGACCCCGGTCATCGCGACGTCGACGATCCCGCAGTCGGTCAGCTCGATCCGCGCCTCGCCCGTGGCATGCACACCGTGCTCGGAGCCGCCGCGTACCCGGCAGTCGGCGAGCCGTCCCACGGCCGTACCGGCCAGATGGACCGCGCTGAAGGTACTGCGGTCGATCCGGCAGTCGGCCAGATCGGCCTCGCCCGCACCCGTCACCAGCAGCCCGTTGGCCCCCGCGTCGGCCACCGAACAGCCGGACGCGCTGAGTCGCGCGGTCTCCTGCACCACCAGTCCGCTGGCGGCCGCACCACGGATCCGGCAGTCGGTCAGCTCCGCACGCGCCGACCCGGTCAGATGCACCCCCGCCGCCCCGGGCGTCTCGATGCGCGACTCCCCGGCCGTGGCCTCGGTGGCGTCCTCGAGGAGCAGCCCCGCCCGGCCGCTCCCGGCCAGCACCGAGTCGGTCAGCCGCAGCCGGGACCGGCCGCGCAGCCGTACCCCGGACCCGGTCGTGCGCTCCAGGCGCAGCCGTACGGCGTCCAGGCTCGCGGTGCCCGACAGCACCACACCGGTGCCGTCGACGCCGGTGACCGCCGTGTCCTCCAGACGCGCCCGGACACTCCCCGATAGATGCAGACCGGCCAGCCGGGCGCCCTCCAGACGGCAGCGCCGCAGCACGACCGCCGTCGTACCGCCCTCCTCGTCGTCCGGGCCCTTCACCTGCACCCGGCCGCCCTCCACCGAGCACTCCTCCAGGACCAGACCGGCCCCGGGCGACACGCTCACGGCGGGCAGGCCCGCGTCGGAGCCCCACACGGTGATGTTGTGCAGGGCGCAGTCCGGGCCGCCCACGGTCACCGCGGGCACCTCCCCGGGCGGCGCCGCGATCACGACGCTGCCCCGGCCGTGCTCCGCGGTGAGCACCACGGGCCGGTCGAGCACCAGGTTCTCCGTCCAGGTGCCGGGGGCGATCACCACCAGATCGCCGGGCGAGGCGGCGCGTACCGCCTCGCCGATGGTCCGGTACGCGCCCCGGCCGCCCTGACCCTTGGGCGCCACGGTGTGACGGGTGGTCATCTACGTTCCTCAGTCCTCGGTGATCGCCGCTGTCTGGATCACGGTGCCTGGTAATAGGTGGGATTGATGCTCGCACGATAGGCACTGGTCAGGTAAAGCGACTGGATCGACTTCTCGAAGATCTTGAAGGGTAGCTGGATCCAGAAGTCGGCGAAGCCCTGCCGGTGGAAGAGCCGGCTGCCCGCGCTCATCACGAAGACGTTCTTGACGAGTCCGGTGGTGGCTGCCGTGGTGACGGAGGCGGCGGCGTTGATCCCGCCCTCCCAGACCGCGTCGCCGCCGTGCAGCTTCACGGTCTGGCCGTCGGCGTTGGTCACGCCCCACACGGCCGCGTTCATGCTGCCGTTGACCCAGCCGGAGAGCGCGCTGCTGACGGCGCCGAAGGAGAAGTCGTAGATGCCTCCGCGCCAGCGGGTCGGCGTCTCGTTGCCCGCCCACTCGTTGACCCAGGTCTTGTCGTGGTTCATCGGGCGCCGGGTCCACGGCTTGCCGCCGTCGACGTTGGCGAGACCCGCCTTGAACTGGCCGAGCTTCTCGAACCCGAGGCCCCGGTTCTCGTGCACCGCGGTGCTCAGACCGGTCTTGACGGTGGCGCCGACCGCCGCGTTGGCAAACGACTTGAGCGCGTCCTTGCCGGTGAACGGCTTGTTCTGGACGGCGGCCACGATCCCGTTGACGGCGAGGTTCGCACCGAACTCCAGGATGAACTCCTGACCGAACTCCAGCGCCGCCTTCTTGGCCACGCTCTGCCAGTACGGCTCGTAACGTGCCTCGCGCAGTGCCGCGTCGCCGCCCGCCGGCACCTGGGTGCCGGACCAAGGCATGCGCTGGGCCTCACGCGTGGTACGGCCCCAGCCGCGGATCTCGGTGAGCGGGCCCCGGAAGTCGTACTCGTTGCCGACCAGCCGCCAGCGGTTGAAGGTGTCCCGCTCGAACACCAGGCCGTTGTCGGTGCGCTGGCCGACCAGTTCGCCGTTCCTGTTGTAGCGGTTCCACTGGCCGCGCCAGGCGTCGGTCTCCAGGAACCCGCTGCCTTCGGCCTTGCGTTCCCGGACCACGCTGCCGTGGTCGTACTCCTTCCAGACCGAATGGGCCGGGGTGTTCGGGGTGACGGTGGTGGTGTACGTCCGCACGCGCAGCGGACCGCCGTTGTGCAGCGGGGTCTCGCGCAGAAGGGTGGGCTGGGCCTGGCCGGGGACCACCAGTTCGTCACGGAAATGGTGGGCGCCCCTCGTCCACTGGTCCTGCCAGGCGCGGCCGTTCCACCAGCGGCGGACCTGGTTGCCGTTGCCCACGTCGACGGGCGTGCCGTTGCGTTCGTGGGCACCGGCGTGCCAGCGGCCCTGGTTGTCCCGCCAGGCGTCGACATAGCGGCCCGAGTCGAGCATCCGGCGCTCGCGGATCAGCTCCCCGCCCGTGTCGTAGTCGCGGTAGGAGTCGTCCCAGGGCAGCCGGGAGTCGCCGGAGCCGCGGAAGAACTCCCGTCGGCCGGACCCGACTTCGGCGCCCTGGGCGTCCAGCTCACGCCAGGTCCAGCGGCCGGAGTCGGCGCGGCCGGAACCCTGGACCACATGACCGGCGGTGCCGTCCGGGTTGGCGTGACTCAGCCCGACGAGGTTGCCGTGCGGGTCCCGGTCCACCCAGGTGCGGTGACCGGTGAACTCCCGGACGACCCCGCCGGGGCGGCCCTCACGAGCCACCTGGGGGGCGCCGTGGGCGTCCTGGTAGGTGTCCCGCCAGAGCACGCCGTCCGGGTCGTTCTGCACCTGGACGCGGTAGCCCCGGCGGCCGCCGGACTCCGACCAGGCGTGGGCGGTGACACCGGGGGGCGGCTGGTGGGCCGGGGCCTGGGCGTGGTCGCCGACCTTCAGGGTGCTGCCGTCGTGCAGTTTGCCGCTGAAGCGGGCGAAACTTCCATCGGCCGCCAGGTCGAGGGCGCTGCCGTCCATGCCGACGTACCGCACACCGGAGGTGGTGGTCCCGTCGCCCGCCTCCTTGGTCCAGGTGAACAGCTGGTAGGTGTTGTCGCCCTGGACGTGGGCGTACGGGGGCCGGGTGTGCTCGGCGCCGGCCAGCCAGCGGGTGCGGACCCAGGTGGGCGGGCGCTGCTCGCGCCAGCGGTCGGTGGTCAGGAAGCCGTCGCCGAAGGTTTCGTGCTTGCCGACCTCCTTGCCGTGCGGGGAGTGCCGCTCCCACGTGCCGCGCAGTGTGCCGTCGGCGCCCATCGCGTGCTCCTGGTACTGGCCGGCCCGCTCGGGCCACTCGGCCATGCCCCACTGCCGCTGGGCGATGTCACCGCCGGCGGTGCGGTCGGTCCAGCCGCTGCCGATACGTTCACGGGTCCGGGGCCCGGAGGCGATTTCCTTGCCCGCGCCGTCGTAACGGTGCCAGGTCCAGGCGCCGTTGCCGTTGTCGATCCCGAGGGTGTGGCCGGCCCGGCCGTTGAACTTCTGCAGCCCGTCGCGGTACTCGCGCACAGTACGGCCCCAGCCGTCGGTGTCCCGCCAGCCGGTGCCCGCCGTGTCGTAGTGCCGGCTGCCGGTACCGGCCGGCGTGCCGCTCTCGTCCCAGCGCACCCAGTGGGTACGGGGGTTGGTGCGGGCGAAGGCGATCGTGTCGGTACGGCGGAAGGAGTCGACCACATCGCCGGCCGTACCGGGCAGCACCCGCCGCTCGAAGACCGGCACGTGCGTCTTGGTCGAGCTGAGCAGCCGGATGTGGCCGCTCGCGGCGCCGGAGAGGTCGGCGGTGCCGTGGTGGAAGGAACCCGCGGTCGTCGGCGCCCCGGCCCGGGTGGTCCGCTCCCAGGTGCCGGTGGTGTGGTCGACGACGTACCGGAAGTCCGTGCGCCGCCCGTTGTCGAGCACGTTGAAGCCCTGCCGGACCGGGGTGCCGTCGGCGGCCAGGTGCAGGAACTCGCCGTGCCGCGGGCTGTTCGGGTCGTTGAACCCGATCCGCGTGGTGCCGTCGGGCCGCCGCACGGCGTCCCAGTGCGCGAGCCTGCCGCCCGCCGCGTCCTCCAGCCATGCGCCGGGGTGCGCGGCGGTCGGCGGCTCCACGACGAGGAAGCGTCCGCCGTGGCCCGCGGGCAGCGGGGTGCCGGTAGCCGTGAGCGCGCCCTGGCCGTCGTACCGGCTGAACGACGTGTCGGCCAGGGTGGTCTGGTGGCCGCCGCCCGGCAGCGGGACCGTCTCCTGGACGAAGCGGCCGGTGGTCTGGTCGAAGACCTGGCGCCCGCCGCCGGGTCGCGCGACCTCGATGTGGCCGGCCGGGTCGAAGGTGACCGCGCGCGCCGGATCCGGGGCGAAGGCGTCGTCCAGCCAGCGCGGGGCCGCGCCGAGCGGCCGGTCGAGACGCCCGGCAGGCAGGCCGTCGCGTCCGGTCAGCCGCAGGCCGTCGCCCGCGAAGTCGCCGCTGGGCCCGAAGGTGTGGTGGCCGGTGTCGTGGACGGTACGGAAACCGCCGTTGTTCGGGAGTGTGGTGACCGTGTCGGGCAGCCGGTTGCCGTCCGCGTCGGTGAGATGGTGACCGCCGGACCCGTCGGGCTCGGCGAACCGGCCGCCGCGCTGCCCCCCGGCCGGGTCGGCCAGCGCGGTCGAGGTGCTCACCGGGCGGCCCTGGACGTCGTACAGCACGGACTCGCCGGTGATGTCGTCGATCGTGCGCGGTCGGTTGCCGCCGACCGCGACCACACGCTGGGGCAGCGGCTGCCCCGCCGCGTCGGTGAGCAGGTGACCCCCCGCGCCGTCCGGTACGACGATCCGGCCGCCGCGCGCGTTCGCCGCCGGGTCGAACAGGGCGAGGCCAGTGTACTGATAGCTGCCGTCGGCCGTGAACCTGCTGGTCGCGCCGCCCGTCTCGTCGGTCAGCCGGAAGCCGGTGCCGCCGGGCAGTGTGGTGACGGTCCCGGGCTGCCGGGCGCCGGACGTGTCGGTCAGGGTGAGACTGCCCGTGCCGTCGTCGGCCAGGAACCGCTCCCCGCGCGTGCCCTGCGGGTCGGTGAGCGAGACACCGCTCTCCTGGAGGCGGCCCTGGCCGTCGTGGCGTACGGACACCCCGGTCGTGCCGTCGGTGACCCTGATGCCGTTGCCGTCACCCAGGTCCTGCACCCGCAGGTCCAGACGGTTGCCCGCGAGATCGGTGACATGGACGTCCGCGCCGGTGGTGACCCACACCCGGTCGGTGCCGGCGGGGACGCCGTCCCGGCCGGTGAGCTGGACGCCCTCGTCGAGCCGTTGGCCCTGGGCGTCGACGCGGTGGGTGACGCCGGTGTCGAGATGGGTGATCCGCGTCGAGTCGCCGGGCAGGGCGAAGGCGGTCAGACGGTCCGCGCCGGGGCCGTTGACCGTCACGGTCCGCGGGCGGCCGTGACCGTTGAGATCCGTGTGCAGGCGCAGCCCCGTCGGGCGGCCGTCGGCCCCGTACAGCGGCATGTCGTTGGCGATCCGGTCGCCGTTCGCGGTGTATGTGTCGACGGTGTCCGACGTGGTGTGCCGGACGTCGAAACCGCCGTCCGGCCGGGCGACGACCGTGCGCGTCGGGTCCGGGTGCAGCTGGTGGTCGACCACCTGCAGCGTCACCGCGTTGTCCTGGCCCACGCTCCGCTCGATGGTCAGGCCGTTCGGCCCGGACACGCCCGAGCTGTTCAGGGTGATCCGGTCGACCGCGGGCGGGGCGGTGTCGGGCAGCGGGTCGAGCTTGCCCGCGCCGAGCGTCGCGCCGCGGTGGGTGGCCCCCATCTCGATCTCGTGGATCCGGGCCTCGATCTCGGTCGGATGGATACCGAGGTCCTGCAGGTTCTGGTAGGCGGTGCGGAACCGGTCCCGAGCGGAGATCAGTTCGTGGCTGACCTGGACGTCGAAGTCGCTGACAGTCCGTGAGGTGCCGGCTCCGCCCGGCCCGCCGCGCAGATCCTCGACCCGGTTCAGTTCGATCCGGGCGGACGACAGCTCGACCCAGGCCTCGCGGAACGGACGGCCGTCGACGCCCAGGAGCTCGTCGAAGCGCGCGGAATCCTCCGCCCACGGCGTCTCCCCGGCCTGCCGGGAGGGCGCGGCCGGAGCATTGCCGCGGCTCGGCCGGGCGGGTGCGGCGGGGGTGGTGTCGCTGTGGAGGTGGGCGGGTGCCGCCGGGGTCGTGTCGCCGTCCAGCCGGGCCGCTGAGGTCAGGGAGGTGTCACCGGTGTTCCGGAGCGGCGGGGCGCCGTCCAGCAGGCTCAGGGCGTCATTCTGCCGCTGGGCCTGCGCGGACCTGTCCATGCCGTCGAGCATCGCCTGGAGCCTGGTCTGCGTGTACGGGGTCGTGCCGCCGACTGCGAGGGCGGCACGGGTGCGGTAGGCCAGACCGTCCGCGCCGCCGCCCAACCGCCGGAAGTCGTCGAGCAGACGGTATGCGTTCGCCTCGGCCCGTACCTGGGTCAGCAGTTGTTCCACGCCGGCCCGGCGGACGGACTGCGGACGGTCCCGCAGGAAGCGCTCGGCGGCCCCGGCCAGGTTGTCGAGAGCCTCGGCCCGCCGTGCCGGCTGGTCGGCGGGGACGCGGTGGAAGGCGTCGAGTGCACGGTCGACGTGCTGGATCTGAGAGCGGGCGCGGATGCCGTTCGCACGGTACGTGCTACGGCGGAATGCGGCCCGGTCGAGGAGGTCGGATGCGGCCGGGTGAGCGGCGCCGGGCGCCGTCGTTCCGGTGGTGTCGCCGGTCCGCCGGGGCGGCCTGAGCATGTCGTCCAGGACGGAGTCACCGAGCGGCCGCGTGGACCGGCCGCCCCCGAGCCTGGTGTCGTCCCTCGGGGGCGTCGAGGCGAAGTCGCCGTCGTCGCCACGGTGGGGCGCGGCCGAGTGGACGTCGTCGAGGTGTGGTGCGGCCGTGTCGGATTCCGTGAGACGGGGCGGGGTGGTGTCGGTGTCCGCGAGGTGGGGTGTGCGCGTCTCGGTGTCGGCGAGGTGGGGGGTGGTCGTGTCGGTCTCCGCGAGACGGGACGGAGGCGTGCCGGTGTCGAGCTGATGCGGCTGGAAGGTCTCCGTCTCGGTCTCGGTGAGCCGGTGCGGTGTCGTGGTGTCGGAGAGGTGCTGCGGCTCGGTCTCCGCGTCGAGGGGGTGCGTGGCGGCGCCATGGTTCGTGGCGTGCGAGACGGTGGTGTCGCTCTCCTTGACCAGCGGCGGGGCCGTCTCGGAGTCGATGGGGTGCGGTGCCGGCGACTGAGTGTCGGTGCCGTGCGGCGCCGGGGACTTGGTGTCGAGGTCGTGGGGTGCCGGGGACGTGGTGTCCGTGTCGGCGTGGTGCGGTGCCGGTGAGTTGGTCTCCAGGCTGCGGGACGGGATGCCGTCGCCGGTGAGCGCGGGGGCCTTGGTGTCGGGGCCCGACTTGGTGTGGGGGAGCTGGGGTTGGGCGTGGGCCGGTGTCGTGTGGACGTCGGTCGCGCCGGACAGGGGCGGCGCCGCAGTCCTGGTGTCCGCGCCTGGCGGCAGGAACAGCCGGCGGCCCTTGTCCGTGAAGTGGAGGCCGGCGGCGTCACCGTGGATCAGCCCCTCCCCGGCCAGGTTCTTGAACGCCTTGCCGAAGGCGGTCCTGCCCAGGCCGACGGCCGCCGTGGTCTGCGTGCCGATGTTGGAGTCCTGCAGGACCCGGAAGCCGTCCGAGTTGGCGAGTGCCCGGACCATCTTCCTCATGTGGTCGGTGACGCCCGGTACAGCGTTGAGCGCGTCCTCGGCCACCGGCGGAAGCTGGTTCAGGTTGGGACCGTTCTCCCCGGCGGCCGACGAGGAGGTCCCGGCACCCTGGTTCCTGCCCGGCCTGGGCTGCGGCTTCGCGCCCTCGGGCCTGGTCTGTGGCTTCAGGGCGTCGAGGCGGTTGTTGATGTCCTTGAGGAGCTGCTCGCGCTGGTCGAGCAGGGTCTTCGCCAAGTCCTTGCGTTCGCCGACGGCGGCCGCGTGGAACTCCTGGGTCAGCTTGACCGACTGCTCGGCGTGCGGCTGCGCCTTGTTGAGGTTGTAGCGCAGCGCCTTGTTGTTGCCGCTCTTGACGGCGTTGTCCGCCTGCCGCACCCGGTCCGACGCCTCGTCGAAGGCCTTGCCGGCGGCCCGTGCCGCCGGGTCGACCGTGCCGTCGGCGAGATAGCGTCCGTCGCCGTCCGCGTCATGGACCGCCAGCGGAGACGGCCACTCACTCGTGGCATGGCTGCCGAGCGGGTTGATGGGCAGCCCCGAGCCGAACTTCGCCTCGGGACGGTACAGCTTGGAGATGACCGATCCCAGCTCCTCCGGATGGGCGGTGTCGGCGAGCAGCCTGAAGACGTCGTCCTTGAAGGCACCCCCGATGAAATGGACCTCGCGCACCACCGACAGGGCGAGCGCCTCCTGCACGTGCTCGCCGTGGAAGACCTCCTGCTCGAAGGAGACCTGTCGAGGCGGGTGGTCGGGGTACTCGTACGTCCAGCGGCCCCGCTTGCCCACTTCGTCGAAGCCCTCGTCGTACTTCGCGCTGCGGACGACGTCGTCGCCGAACTTCAGCTGGTTCATCGTGTCGCGGTCCAGCGGGTGCAGCTGGTCGTGGAGCGAGACCCAGCCGCCCTTCTCCTCCAGGACCTTGGCGTCGAAGACGAGCGTGGTCGGCCCGTACCGGGTCGCCATCGGCTTGTCGCCGACCTCCATACGGAAGAACACGAAGTCGTCGTTGCCCAGGTTGGAGGTGTTCTTCGCCGAACTCTTGCCGGACGCCAGGAACCTGACGCCCCGGCGGGCCAGGTCGCCCTGGGAGGACATCACACCGCTGTTGGCGATGGCGTGGTAGGCCGGAGTGGCGTGCTTGATCCGGTACGGCAGGTCCTGGAGCCTGTCCCGCAGCTCCTGGAACTTCAGTCGGTCCGCCTCCGGCATGTTCTTCAGCAGGCTGTCGACGTCGGCACGCAGGTCCGCGATGTTCTTCTCGGACAGCCTGCGCACGAAGTCGTGCTGTTGGGACCTGGACAGCTTGTCGAAGCCGTCGAAGTCCTCGAACACCTTCTGCCACTGGGCCTCGGTCCCGGGCAGTACCGCCTTCCACTGCTCTCCGCTGTGCACCTCGCCGAACGCCTGGTTCTCGCGATAGCGCCGCAGGAGATCCGGGATACTGCGCTGGACCCGTTCCACCGAGGCGTCGGTGCCGAGAAAGCCCTTGAGTACGAGGTTGTCGCCCGGCTTCGCCGCCTGGACGGCGTCGTCGACCAGCTTGGCGAGATGGTGGGCCACGGCGGCGACGGGCGTGTGCTGGTTGCGCAGCGTATAGGTGCCCCCGAAGCGGGCGGCGTCCGTGACATGGCCCTGGAGGGCCGCGTCCAGGTCCTTGGCGGCGTTCTCGAGCCCCTTGGCCAGGCCCTTGAGCTCACTGGGGGGAGTCGTGCCCGCCTTCACCAGGTTCTCGAGCTCGTTGGCGAGCCGCTGGACGGTGACCGACTGGGTCTGGATCTCCTCGCCGGTGCGGATGAACTGGTCCGAGCGGACGGGGCCGTCGCCCGCGCCGCGGGAGCTGACGTCCAGATTCCGTGCGTGGGTCTGCAGTTTCCGGGCCCGGTCGATGTCGCCGGCGCCCGCGAACTGGTCCACGAGCTGGTTCAGTTCACGCTGGGAGAGCAGGCGGTTGTCGAGTTCGTGCTGGAGTGCCTCGTCGAGTTCGCGGGTGGCGTCCTTGAACTTCGTGTCCGCCTCGGTCACGTCCGTCCTGGCTGCCGCGATCTTGCCGGCGTCCTTGCCGGTCTGCGTCTGCTTGATCTCCGCCTGCTGGAGTTCCTGGTGGGCCTTGGTCTGGTCGGCCAGAATCTCGTTCAGCCGCCTGGGCGGTGTCACGGAGGCCGCGCCCGTCTCGCCGTGGGTTGCGGGCGCGGCGACCGCGGGCGGGGGAGTCGCGTCGTTCGCCGTGGTGACCGTGCCGCCGAGCAGCCGGGGCCGTTCCGTCAGGCTGAGCCGGCGCAGGGCGCCGAGGTCGGCCTCCATCCGCACCGGGTCGACGCCGAGTTCGGTCAGGCGGTGGTGGGTGGCGTCGTACCGCTGCTGGGCGATGTCGACGTTCTCACGGGCGCGGATCTCGTCGGGCGTCGGGCCGCGGGAGCTGCCCGCGTGCCCGTTGTTCGGCAGCAGATCCTCGGCCCGGCCCAGGTCGTACCGTGCCTGCACATGGTCCCGCCAGGCCTCGCGGCGGGCCCCGCGCAGCGGGTCGTCCAAGTCGCCGAACAGCGCGTCGACACGTTCGCCGTCCCGGAACCACGCCTGCTCGATCTCGGCCGGGGTGAGCCGGGGCCCGCGCCCGGGCAGTTCCTGACCACCGGAGTGCGGGGTGTCCGGGCGCGGCGTCGGCGTCGTGTCGGGGTTGCCCCGGGCCGGGCTCGGGACGGGTGTCTCCGGGTGGGCCGTGGTGGCGGCCGGGCTCGGGGCGGGTGTCTCCGGATGGGAGCCGGTGTGGACCGGGCTCGGCATCTCCTTGCCCCACGACGCGGGTGTGGGCAGGGAGTTGAGCAGCTCGTTGTTGTGGAGCACATGGCCGCGGAGGTCGGCGGCGAGGTCGTTGAAGCCGGTGCCGCTCCACTCCTTTGTGAAGGTGCGGTCGCCGCCGGTGATCGTGACGGAGACGGCGTTGTCGTCCACCTTGTGGGTGACGGTGATGGTCATCTCGTCCGCGAAACCGGGTCGGCTCACGGTGAACGTCTTCACGTTCGGGCCGTCGCCGCTCTCCCGTACGATCGCGTCGCCGAGACCCTCCCAGCGGCGCATCGCGTCCTGCCCGAAGGCACGGCCGAAGTCCTCGAACGCCTCGCCCGAGTGCAGCCCGGACCACTTCTCGTTGATGAGCCCTTCGAGCTGGGCCTCCGGAATCTGCTCGGCGCGCACCGGGACGACCGTGATGCCGTCCTCGACCCGGGCCGGTCCGGTCCGCACCAGCCGGGTCGGGGAGAGGGTGACCTCCCACTGGTCCTGGTTGAGCGCGAGGGCGTCGTCGGCGGCCTTGTGGTATCCGGGCGGGTAGGCCATGGCGAGCTTGCCGTGGTCGGCGGGTACGTCGATCTCGAAGACGACACGGTTGCTGTTGACGCCGTTCTTCGCCCACTCCGCCTGGAAGGCGCGGTTGTTGGAGGTCGAGGCGGGCAGCCGCTCCACGAACACGTCGGCCTGCGCCGCCCGCGGGTCCATGGACACGCCCCGCCACACGGTCATGCGCTGGTTGGGGCCCTCGAACATCAGGTCACCGGCGACCTTGTTGAACTGCTTGACCTTGCCGACAAGGCCCGGATTGGCCTCCAGGGTGCTGGGGTTGACGAAGCCGCCGTACCCCTTCTTCGAGGTGAAGGCGCCGCCGATGACGCCCTGCATGAACAGCTTCACCTCGTTGTCCGCCGCGGCCTTGCCCATGTGGCCGCGGGCCACGTGGGCGGCGGCGTCCCAGCTGTCCGCGGCCGAGCCGGTGAGCCCGGCCGGGCGCGGGGGAAGGGGGACGTCCGGGGTGGCCGAGCGGAGCAGCTCGCCGGTGGACCGGCTGTACACATGGCTGCCGGAGGTGGACGCGACGACGATCTCGTCCTCGCCGTTGAGCTTCGCGGGCCAGGCGCCGGTGCCGTCGCTCACGGAGTCCACGGACTTGCCCGCGACCTTGACGCTCACCCCGCCGAACGGGCCGTCGCCGAACCGCACGGTCTCCTCGGCCAGGCGGATGCCGCCCAGCCGCTTGAACGTCCAGCTGTGCACCACGATGCCGCCGACCGCGTCCAGCTGCCGTACGACGAAGCCCGTGCCCTGCTTCTCCACGGTGTACAGGCCGGACTCGACCGCGCCGCCGTGGAGTTCGGGCGTGCCACCGCGCGGTGCCTTGACCGCGAGTTCGTGGCCGCCGGGAACCTTGACGACGTTGGGGTCCTTGAGGAGTGCGTCGAAGGCGCCGGCGGTGTCGGCGGTGTGGGCGGCCGGCGCGGGGGAGGAGTGGGCCGGCAGCGGGGTGTGGGTCCCGGGCGGGTTCGGGGTGGCGTGGGCCGGCAGGTTCTCGGGGACATGCGCCGCGGTGCCGTTGGCCGAGCCCGCCAGGCCCTTGTCGACGTCCGTGTGTGTGGGCGTACCGGCGAAGGCGGGGCTGTCGGTGGCGCGAGCGCTGCGGCCGGTGTCGACGAGATCGAGGGCGGAACGGCCGTGGTTGTCCGGGTTGGGGTGCCCGGCCGCGCCGGTGCCGTTGGGTGCCGGCTCGTGCGGGGCGGGGTGCGCCGTCGGAAGGTTCGGCCTGCCTGGGCCGACCGGGCCGATGTCGAGCCGGTCCGGGGTACCGGTGGCCAAGGAGTTCACCGTGAGCCGGTCGGGAGCCGTGGTGCCCGCGGGGTGCACGGTCAGGCCCTCCGGTGTGACCGGCGCCGCCGGGTTCGGCGCACCGTGCGGCAGCTGCTCGGGCGTGCCGGGGCGGGGGGAGCCGGGCTGGTGGACCAGTTCGTCGAGGTGGAGTCGGGTCTGGTTGGCCGAGAGGGCACTGGTGGTGTGCTCGGCGAAGGTGGTGCCGGCGCCGGGGGTCACGGGGGTGTTCGGCGTGTTGTGGCGGGTGCCCGCCAGCAGGTCGAAGGCCGAGGCTCCGGCGTCGAAGCTGCCCGGCCCGCCGTGCCCGATCCCGGTCGGGGACGGGTGGTTCACGGTGGTGGGGCCGGTGAGCAGGCTGTTGGGCGCGGTCACGTCGTGCGGGGCCCCGGGAGTCGGGGCCGAGTGGAGCGCGGTGTGCGCCACGTCGGTGCCCGGGGTGCCGGTCAGCGTCGTGTGGACGGTGCCGATGCCGGGCGTGCCGGGGGCGTGGACGGCGCCCACGCCCGGGTTGCCGGTGAGCGCGGAGTGCAGGGTGCCCGCGGCCGGGTTGCCGGTGGAGAGGTCACCGAGCGTGGCGGCGACCGGCGGCGGGGTGGCGTGGGTGCCGGTGAGCACCGTCGTACCCGGCACATGGGTGCCGTTGTGCGCCCCGCCCGGCAGCAGCACGTCGGCGGTGGACGTCAGGTTCGTGGGTGTCGAGTGCAGCCCGGTGAGCGAGGTGTGGGCAGTGCCGGAGACGCCGGCGACCGGCGTGTTGGTGAGCCCGTGCGTGGCGCCGGGGACACCGGCCGACGCGGGAAGGTGGAGGCCGGAGGGGGTGATGACGGTCGGCGTGGCACCGACGCTCACCCCGACCTCGGAACGCCCGCCCAGCGTGCCGAAGTTCTCCACGTGGACGTTGCCGAGCTGCACATGCGGCATGTCGACCAGCGCGTCCACCGTGCGCGCCGCGTGCACGCCGAAGTTGCCGCGGTGGGCGATGGCCCCCACGTCCCCCAGGTTCAGGGACGGCGGACGCAGGGTCGAGGTGACGTCCAGATGCGTGCTGGGCAGGTTGAGGTCGAGGTTGCGGAGGCTGTTCTGCCCGGCGGCCGCCCCGAAACGCACCTCGTTCAGCTGGATGCGCGGCATGTCGACCAGGGCGTCGACGGTACGCGGGTCGATGGGGACCGAGCTGATCGTGCGGCCGACGGCGCCGGTGATCGGGGCGCCGAAGACATGCTGGCCGAGTACACCGCGGTCGAAGATGCCGATGCGCAGAGCGTTCCGGAAGCCGTACTGGCCGATCTCCGCCGCGTCCACCGGCAGGATGATCCGCAGCCACTTGGTGCCACCGAACTCCTGGCCCACCCAGGTCTTGGTCGCCTGCCAGCCCCGGGAGAACGTCTCGGGCAGTCCGCGCACGAACCCGGGGATCGCCTTGAAGCCCTGCACGATGGTCAGGCTCACGGAGTTGACGCCGTGGCTGATGATGTTGGGCAGGTTGTGGATGCCGTCCAGCACCCACAGGCCGCCCTTGTAGACCCAGGTGCTGCCGAGCCGGACCAGATCCTTGAGACCGAGCAGCAGGGTGGTGGGGCGGAAGCCGTTGGTGAACAGGTTGCGCAGGGCCTGGAAGGTGCCCCGGGCGATGTTGGCGAAGCCCTTGGCGAAGGCCGTCGTACCGACGCTCTTGATGATCTGGAAGATCGGCAGCGCCTTGGTGGTGGGCGCCAGGATGCCCAGTCCGGCGAGGAAGAGGTCGAGGAAGCTCGCGTTGCCGTTGGCGAAGTCGACGATCGTCTTGATGAAGAGGGTCAGGTTGACGCCCAGGGCGAGCAGCGCGATCGGTCCGCCGAAGATCAGCGCCGGCACGATCAGGATGATCGCCAGCCACTGGAACGCCTCCCAGAAGACCTGGCACTCGGAGATCGGCAGCTGGATGTTGGAGACCCCCGAGATGCTGCTCGCCGCGGCGGAGGCGCCCTCGCCGTGCTCGGTGCCGGCCTGCCGGGCCGTGGAGGCGTAGGTCTCGCGGTCCGGGTCGTCCTCGGACAGCCCGCGGCCCGAGTTGAGCGCGCCGTCGGCACGGGACTGGAGGTCGACCAGCTTGTCCGCCCAGGTGCTCAGCGCGGTCGCCGCACTCTCGAAGGACTGCGCCACGTCCTCGATGTGCCCGCGCAGCCGGTCGTTGACCTTGCCGCGCAGGGCGTCGGCGGCCTCGCCGACGAAGACGCTGTCACCGGCGGTGTTCATCACCGCGTCGATCGCCGTGCTGATGCGGCGCGCCTCGGAACCCAGGTGGTTGAGCTCGGTGGACAGCGTCCGGATCTGGTCGGGGTCGCCCGGTGTGGGGTCGCCGTCGAGCCCGATCGCGTTCCAGTCGGTCGGGCGTGGCATACGGGTTCCTCCCGGAAGCTGCGGGGCTCGGGGCGGTTCCTCCCCAACTGACCACGCCACAGCGTCCGCTGCGGTTCACGTGATCTGGGTTACAGCCGCCGTCCCAGGTGAACCGGCGGGGCGTGTGCGGCGTGGTCCAACTGACCGGAGTCTCGACTGGGAGGCCCACACATGGCCGATAGCCTGAAAATCGAATACAACGTCCTCAACGACGCCAAACGGGACCTGGAGAACCTGGCCGGCGACATCGGTCCGCTCCTCGACAACAGCACGTTCTCCCGGCTGGGTCAGCGGGACTACGACGGATACACCTCCAGCGACGCCTTCACGGTCCTCGGCGACTCGACCCTGGCCGACGCGCTCGCGAGCTTCTACGACAACGCCAGCAGCACGATGTCCCACGCGGACAAGGGGCTCAAGGAACTGGCGGGCGCCTTCGGTTCGGTGGGTGAGGCGTTCCTGTCCTTCGACTCGGAACTGTCCCAGGGCATGGGCATCACGGGCAGCAACCTGGGCCTGCAGAACTACTTCCGGGACAAGGACCTGTGGGACTACAAGCAGTCCCACCTCGACCAGTGCGTGCCCGGCCCGGACGGCACGATGCCGGACTTCTGCTCCGCCACCGACCCGGGCGACCCGCCGCTGGACCAGACGATCACCACCGACCGCGGCAGCGTCCACACGCATCTCACGCTCGACGACCAGCGCCATGTGATCAAGGAGGAGTCCACCGTCACCTACGACGGCAAGACGTACACCTCGGTCACCAACTACTCCAGCGACGGCAACCACTACACCACGGACACCTCGTACCCGGACGGCAGCACCGTCCACTCGGAGACCAACCTCAACTCCGACGGCAGCGGCACGATGGTCACCACCGGCAGTGGGGGCGACCGCACCGAGTACACCCGCGGCCCCAAGGACGCCAACGGCAACCAGCCGGACTGGCAGCAGGTGGGCGGCAACACCGATGACAACGGCGGCGGGAACGACGGCTTCAACTCCACCCCCGCCGCCTGGTGACCGCCCGACAACCGCATCGAGATCGACAGGAACGGACAGGAATCCCATGGCCAGCTACAACGGCATCAACCTCGACTACCACAAGATCGAGGAGGTCGTCAGCCTGCTGCACGACGCCCACGAGAACCTGCTGCCGGTGCTCAGCAACCTGCGCAACCGGGTCAACACCCTCGTCGACGACGGCATGGTCTTCCAGCAGTCCAGCGAGGTCATCCGGACCACTTACAACAACTTCGACACCAGCCTGCTGGCCGCCGTGAAGGGCATCAACGACTTCTCGGAGATGTTCAACGGCATCAAGGAGAACGCGATCCAGTTCGACCAGGGCATCAGCAGCAGCCTGCAGAACAACTCGTAACCGCCGCACGAGGAGGGCCTCCCCGGAGTTTCCGGGGAGGCCCTCCTCGCGTTGCCGTACCGGTCAGGCGCGCAGTGGCGTGAGCGGCACCTGGACGGCGAGCAGGGTGCCGCCGGGACCGGCCGTCCAGGCCCGGCCCGGATGAGTGGCCGCACGGACCACACTGGGCAGCAGGCGCAGGCCGACCAGATCGCCCTCGGACAGGTTCTTCGGCGCGAGCAGCAGACCGTTCCGGGCCCGCCGGGCGGCCAGCGTCCAACCGCTCATGCCGCTCTGGAAGCCCTCCGCGGAGGCCGCGTAGACCAGGCCGAGACCCTGGTCGCGGCCGGAGACGGCGATCTCCTTGAGGAGCTTGTCCGCAGCCGAGTTGGTGATCAGATCGGCGTCGTCGATCATCACAGCCCGCGGTCCGGGCAGCGCGTCCAGCGCCGCGCGGACGGTGTCGGCCGAAGGGTCGCTCTCGGTGAGCACGGTGGCGGTGGCATGCCGGTCCAGGGCGCGCAGCGGCGACTCGCGCGGGGTGAGCACGACCAGCGAGGTTCCCCCGGCCAGCAGCGACACCGCGATCGAGGCGAGGGTGTTGCTGCGCCCCGACCCGGCCGAGCCGAACACCCCGAACGCCGAGGCGGTGCCGGCCAGGTCCGTGCCGACGGGGCCGCCGTCGTCGCCGCCGACGCCGAGCAGACCCCACATCGGCCGCCGCTGGGCCGCCCGCACCTTCTCGTAGGCCTGGGCGAACTCCACCGACCGCGGCAGCACGGCCACCTGGAACGGCCGCCGGGCGTCCGGTACCTGGGCGTCCCGCTTGCGGGCGGTCTCGCCGATCGAGCGCAGCGCCTCCGCCTGTTCGGTGCCGCCGCCGGCCGCGAGCAGCGCCACCTGGGTCTCGGTGCCGCTGAGCACATGCCAGCCACGGCCGGGCGGGATGTCGGCCGGGATCTTGTTCGGCATCATGCCGACGGCCTGGTAGTCGCTGCGGTCGCCCTGCCGCAGCAGCAGCTTGTGGTCGTTGTGCGCGGCCATCCGCCCGCCCAGCAGCGAGCGTTCGGAGGTGGCGACGACATGGATGCCGGCGGCGGCACCCTCGCGCATCAGCCGGATGACCTCCTGCAGCAGCTGGCCGTGGTCGTGTTCGTCGAGGATGACCTGCAGCGAGTCCCAGCCGTCGATCATCAGGAGGATGTGCGCGGGTCGCTGGGCCTTCGGCAGCAGCTTGCGCAGCTCGGCGATGCCGGTCGCGCTGTGCGTCTGCGCCAGGTCCTGGCGCTCGGTCAGCTCCCGGTTCAGACGGCGCAGCATCCGGCCCAGCCGCTCCAGGTCGTGCCGCGAGACCACACCTCCGCAGTGCGGCAGCGCGCCGAGCGCGGTGAGTCCGCCACCGCCCGCGTCGATGCCGTAGATGTGGACGTCGGCGGTGCCCGCGACCCGGGCCGCCGAACCGGCGATGGTGCGCAGCACCTGGGTACGTCCGGAGCGCGGCGCGCCGATGATGTACAGATGCCCGAAGGTGGTGAGGTCGGCGACGGCGACCCGGCGCTGCTGGAGCTGCGGGACGTCCTCCAGGGCGTAGGGGATGACCAGACGGCCGTCGCGGGTGGCGCCGAGCTCGTCCAGGTCGTCCAGGACCAGCTGGCGCTGGAGCGGCGGAAGCCAGGGGCTCGGCTGCTGGGTGAAGTCGTCGAGCAGGTCGGCGGCGGAGCGGATCTCCTCGACGAGGACCTGGAGGTCGGTCGGCGCGGGGCCCTGCGGGGCCGAGGTGGTCACCGTCCGGGTCTCCGCGGGGAGTCCGGCGGGGTGGCCGAGCGCGGCCCAGCCGATGTCCACCGAGCGCACGGGCTTGCGGGGACCGGCGTCCGGCTCGGCCGCCGCGGCCGGGGTCTGCCGGGGGCGTTCGGCACCCACCCAGGCGGTCTGGAACGGATCCGCCTGCCTCGGTCCGCGCCGCACCAGGGCCCGGCCGGGCGTGGCCGAGGAGATGTCGACGGCGTCCTTGACGTCGATGATGTCCTGGCTCTCGGTCTGGTCGGTGACCCGCAGCGCGATCCGCAGGTTGGTGTTGGCGCGGATGTCACCGGTGACCACACCGGCCGGGCGCTGCGTGGCCAGGATCAGATGGATGCCGAGCGAGCGGCCTCGCTGGGCGATGCTGATCAGCCCGGGGACGAAGTCGGGGACTTCGCGGACCAGGGTCGCGAACTCGTCGATGACCAGCAGCAGCCGGGGCAGCGGCGCCAGCGAGGGATCGGCGGCCCGCTTGGCCCGGTACTCCGGATGGTCCTTGGCGTCGGCGGCGGCCAGCACCTGCTCCCTGCGCCGGAGTTCGGCGGCGAGTGACTCCAGGGCCCGCTCCACGAGGTGGGCGTCGAGGTCGGTGACCATGCCGAGGGTGTGCGGCAGGTTGGCGCACTCCTTGAAGGCGCTGCCGCCCTTGTAGTCGACGAGCACGAAGGTGAGTTCGTCGGGCCGGTTGGCGGCGGCCAGGGAGGCCACGAACGTCTGCAGCAGCTCCGACTTGCCGGAACCGGTCGTACCGGCGACCAGGCCGTGCGGCCCGTCCTGCACCAGGTCCAGGGAGAGCGGCCCGTCGAAGCCGGTGCCGATGAGGAACGAGGTGCTGGCGGGGTCGCGCTGCCAGCGCTGCAACAGGGCCTGGGCGTTCGGCGGTTCCTGTTCCAGCAGGTCCAGGAGGCGGACCCGCTGGGGAAGCCCGGCGTCGTGCTCGGGACTGACGTCACGGATGGGGGCCAGCGCGCGGGCCAGCTGCTCGCACCACTCGGGGGAGACCCGGTCGGCACGGACGGCGGGCAGGTCGGGCGCGCCGGGGCGCTTCACGGTCAGCCGGCCGTCGGCCGCGAGGACCACACCGGTGCTCTCCTCGGGCAGCAGCCGCTCCTGCTCGTCCAGACAGACGCTGAAGATCCGCACCCGCGGGCCCTCGGTGAGCACCTGGACCATGCCGGGCACGTCACGCAGCCGCCGTGCCCCGTCCGCGATCACCAGCACATCGGGGTCGGTGAAGACCACGTCACGGTCGTTGCCGGCCTGCCGGCGGCGCGCCTGCACCTGCGAGACCAGTTCGCTCATCCGGGCGGCGGTGGACTCGGGGTCGTTGCCGACCAGCACCACCGGGCCGCCGGCCGTGCCGGGCTTGAGATGCGGCAGCCAGCGCGTCCACGCCCAGTCCGTCACCCGGTCCGGCTCGGTCAGGATGACGATCCTCAGGTCCCGCGGGCTGTGCAGCACGCCCGCCTGCGCCACCAGCCAGCGCGCCAGGGGCTGCACCTCGGCGGCCGGACCGGCGATGCCCACCACACCGTGTGCGGTGATGTCGACGCCGATCGGCGTGTCGGGGATGTTCCAGCGGATCGAGCGGTGGTTCTCGTCCCGCGCCGGGTCCTCCAGCTCCCGTACCGACGGCTGGTCCACCGTGCCCAGACGCAGCACCAGATGGTCGGGGTCGCGCCGGCGCCGTTCCCACAGCCGGCCGCCGGGGCCGGTCGCGATCAGGGCGACGGCCGCCGGGTCCGGGCCGGTCTTGTCCCGCACCCGCCGCTCGCCGACCACCGCGTCCCGGACCTGCTCCTCAAGGACGTCACGGCGCTGTTCGTATGCCTGCTCCGACTCCAGGAACTGCTTGCGGGCCGCACGCCGGCCGGTCGCCCAGTTCGACAGCATCATCATCGGGCTGAGGAACAGGAACACCAGGAAGTAGTACGACTTGAAGATGCTGACCATGAACAGACCGAGGACGATCGGGGAGATCATCATCACGGTAGGGAACGGCCGCTTCTGCGGCGGCGACGGCGGCTGCGGCAGCCGGATCCGCTCCGCGTCCAGGTGCGGGGCGATCCGCGGCGGCCGGTTGTAGTCCACGCCGTACCCGTCGGCGGACGGGGTGACGGCCGCGTCCGCCTCGACCGGGGCGCTCATCCGCAGCAGCACCGGACCCACGGTCAGGTCCTCACCGACCGGCCAGGGCACCGGGCCCGGCCCGGCCGGGCGTGCCTGCGGCGGCTGGGGGCGGGGCCTGCGCAGCTGCGTGATGGCGTCGTCCGGCGGCGGCGAGGCGAGCCGGGCCCGCACAGTGGCCGCGGGGTCGCTGTCGATGCGGTGCCAGGCCGCGGAGCCGTCCGCGCCGACCGTCACCCACAGCCCCGACTCGGGGACCCCGTGGCCGGCGTCGAGCTGCAGGGCGCACAGCGGGTCGGTGCCGATCTCGTGGCTGCCCGGCCCGAGCCGCCAGGTGCGCCCGGCGCCGGGCCCGGAGACGATGTGCACCTCGGCGAGGACACCGTCCTGGTCGCTGTCGTCATGGACCCGGACCAGGTCGGCCGGGCGGGCCGGGCCGCCGAGCCCCAGCAGCCCGCCGTCGCGGATCCCGCTGCCGGAGACCGGTGTCGCGGGGTCGAGCCGGTGGCCGTCGGCGTAGAGGTTGCGGGCCTGGGGCGCGCCGGCCGTGGCCCAGTCCGCGCCGCCGGCGGCGGCCTCGTCCTCGGTCAGGGCGGCGGCGAGATCGCCGACGGTGGCGTTCGAGGGCAGCCGGACCTGGTGGTCGCGGCGCTGTCCGTCCGTGGCGTCCACGGTGGTGATGGTGAGGTTCACGGCTCCCAGCCGGGCGGTCGTTCGTGCGGAATCGGGGGACGGGTACGGCGGTTACGGCGCCGGCGGCGAGGTCGCGGAGACACCGGCCGCACCGGAGGTGCTCGGTTCCGCGAAGTCGTCGTCGCTCTCGAGCGCCGCACCCGGAGCGGGTACGGGCACTGCGGCGGGCTCGGGGGCCGGCCGGGTGGCCGAGACACCGGTCGGCTCGGCGACGGGTGCCGCGCCGGAGCCGAGGTCCGGCTCGTCCGGCAGCAGGTCGGGATCGGCGGCGGGGGTGACGTCCACCGGACGTGCGATCTCGTCGTCCGGGCGGTCGGCACAAGGCGGCAGGGCGGACAGCGTCCGCGCCACGGCCCGCGACAGCGGCAGCACGTCGACCCGGGCAGCCGCCGGTGCGCCGTGCACGGTGAGCGTCGAGTCCGGCGCGATCTCAAGGAGCCGGGTCCGGCCCCGGGCCACCCCGAGGCTCAGCAGACGCAGACCGGACGGCAGCGGCCGCTCCAGCGGGTCGGCGCACACCGCGACCTCGATTCCGGGCTGTCCGACGGTGGCGGCGGCCGGTGCCCCCGGATGCCTGGGGTGCACCCCGGCGGCGATGGCGACCCGGCCCTCGGGCAGCCGGGCGTCCAGCTGGGCGGCGAGTGCCTGGAGCACGGCGCGGGCCGTACGGGCGGCGCGCGGCGGGCCGTAGACGGACAGCGCGGGCGGCCCGGAGCGCACGTCGAGCAGCACGGCGTGCCCCATGTCGTGCCCCACGCACACCAGCAGCGGTACGGCCAGGTCCTTGGTGTCGTCCGTCAGATCGGCGCGGTCGATCCACCACAGCCGCGGGTCGGTCTCGTCGGCCGCCCAGGGCTCCGGCGGCTCGCGCAGCGCGTCGCCGTCCGCCGCGACCAGTACGGCCATCCAGTCGGGCCCGGCCAGCACGCCGTAGGGACGGACCCCGGGGCGGACGGACGCGGCCATGGACGTGGCCCGCTCGGCGTCGGCCCACACGGCCGGGTCGCGCAGCAGCCGCACCAGCAGGCGCAGTCCGCGCCGGTAGCGCAGTTCGGTGCGCACCGGACCGGTGAACGCCCGCACGGTGAGAGTGATCTCACGCCCCAGCCGGCGCCACAGGGCCTTCCAGCCGCCGCCGCGCCGCACCAGCCAGTGCGTGACGGCGAGGACGAGGACCAGAACGCCGACGAGGCCGAGCAGGGTGGTGATGGTGTCGGAGGTCATCGCGTCTCTCCCCGGAGTCTCTGGGCTCCGGCCGGGTGGTAGCCGTGGGATTCGAGTGTGGCGCGCAGCGCGCGGACGCCGTGATGGGTACGTGACTTGACCGTGCCCGGGGGCAGCCCGAGCTGGCGGGCCACGTCTTCGCCGGCCTGTCCCAGCAGATGGACGCGGGCCACGGCTTCGCGGTGTGGGGGGGTCAGGGTGCGCAGCGCGGAGACCAGCACCCGGCGGTCACCGACCTGTTCGGCGTGGTCCGGCACGGGCGCCGGCATGGCACCGCCGAAGTCCGCCGCGGTGATCCCCACCGGGACGGTCCGGTCCCGGCGCCGTCCGTCGACCACGAGGTTGCGGGCGACACGGAACAGCCACATACGGATGGGCCGGTCCCGCCAGTCCAGTCGGCCGGCCGACTGCCAGGCCCGCAACAGGGTTTCCTGGACGATGTCCTCCGCGCCGTGGGGATCCCGCCCCATCATGCCGGTCACGAAGCGGCGCAGGCTGTCGCGCTCCGCGAGCAGGAGGCCGAGCGTCCGGTCCGCGCCGTCGGCGCGGTCATGGTCGATGAGGCTCAATGCCTCCGCCTTCCGGTGTCGGGTGTTGCTGTTGTGCTGTCTTGCGGTGTTGCTCTGTGTCACTGTGAAACGCTTCAGGCACGAACGCTAGCGCGAAAAACGGAACTTCCCGAAGTCACCATTGCTGCGGACTTCAAACAAATTGGTCACAGGCAACTCCGCATAGGTGGACGGAAGGTGACGTTCGGCGGGATCTTCGTGTGCGGGCCTCCGGACCTGCGCCGTCCCTTGGTTACTGTTCCTGTGTCCCGCTCGTTCCGGGCGTTCCGAGACCTTCACGAGACCTTCAGGAGACGACGTGCCGCCCCTTCGTAAACCCCGGCCCTCAGCGGAACGGCCCGGCAATCCGGCGGGACGCTTCAGTGACACCTTCGCCAGCCGTCCCGCCATGCCCCGCCGAGGGCTCGTGCCGGGTGTACGGGTGTGGGCGACCGTCGGCGCGGCGGCCGGACTGACCGTCGTCACGGCCCTGGCCGTTCCGCTGCTGAGCCATGTCGACCTCTTCCCGGCCCCGGACACCACACCGGCCGCGGCGGTGGCGCCGGGGCAGCCGACCACGCTGTCCACCACCTCGGAGTCCCCGACGCCGTCCTCGTCGCCGACGCCGTCCCACACCCCCTCCCACAAGCCCCCCAAGACCACCTCCGGCGGCTCCGGGTCCGGGGGCGGCACGGGCACCGGCTCGACCGGGCAGCAGTCCGGCGGCGGGTCCGTCAACTCCGGTTCGAACGCGAACTCGGGCTCCACCTCCTCCGGTTCGAAGTCGAGCGGCTCCAAGTCCTCGTCGACCGGCAAGTCCTCCTCCGGGAAGTCCTCGTCGGGCGGTAGCACCACCAATACCCCCACCGTCCCTGGCGTGGCGCTGATCGGCACCGGATCCGGGCGCTGCATCGACGTCACCAACGCGGGCGGGGACGGCACCAGGCTGGAGATCCTGGACTGCTCGGGCGCGGCCAAGCAGAAGTGGGTCTTCCAGTCGGACGGCACCATCCGCTCGCTCGGCCTGTGCATGGACCTGGCCTGGGGCAACACGGCGAACGGCACCGCGATCCAGGTCGCCAGGTGCAGCGGCAACCGAGCCCAGCTGTTCTACCTCAGCTCGGCCGGCGACCTGGTCAGCGCGCTGGCCGACAAGTGCGTCGACGTCACCGACAACGGCACCGGCAACGGCACCAAGCTCCAGCTGTGGACCTGCTCCGGCACCGCCAACCAGAAGTGGCACAAGGGCTGACCGCGGCCCGTCATCCGGTCCGGTAGCGGAGGTTGCGGAAACGGGCCTCCGCACGGCCGGAACCGTGGTTGTAGACGCCGTTCTTGAAGTAGCGGGGCCGGGCCCCGGTCGTCGACGGTCAGGACGAGGGAGTCGTCCAGGTAGACCTTGACGGTCCCGGTCCCGGTGCTCGCCTCATGGGCGATCTTGACTTGAACCAGGTGCCGTACGCGTCCGTCCTGAGCACCGTGCCGTCGTAACGCCGCACGGTGCCGCCGACGGTGTCGTAGACGTCGAGCATGATGTCCGTCGCCGGAGTGCCCGGGGGGATGGATGCTCCGCAGGATCTGCACGAAGGTCGCGCCGTCGGTGCCGGACGGCAGACAGACGTCGGCGTCCCACATGTGGCCGCCCGTGCTGTAGTCGACCTTCCAGCGCATCTCGGTCCGCGGATCGGTGTCGCTGCCCTCCTCGAACGGCTCGTCGGCGGTGTACACCCACATCCGCTCGACGCCATCGCCGGAGCTGTGCCGGTCGCTCAGATCGAGGTTCCAGGGCTTCTGCCAGCTGTAGGTGAACGAGGTCTGCGCCAGCCGTCGGTCGGCGCGGCGGCCGCGACGGCGACATCGGTCAAGCCGGTCAAGGGAAGGGCGAACAACGCTCCCGTACCGGCCCGTAAGAAGGATCTCCGGTTCATCGAGTGTCCCTTCCGGTGGAGGAGTCGAGAGATGGCCGCGATCGCAGGCAACTCCAATACATCGGAGGAGTCAAGGACTTGGGTCAGGGTTATCGATGTGAACGTGGAGCTCAAGCCAGTTCATTGACGCAAGCTGGTGTGATCGTAGCCGCGTTGGGGTTGTTGACAGGTGCAAGCCGGGTCCCTAGGTTCCCGATACACCCGATGTATCGATGATCCGTCAGGTCTGGAGGACGATGATGACCTCGCACCCGGAGCAACGTTCGCCGGTGCCCCGCAGAGCCGTACTCGGCACCGCCCTCGGCGGAGCGGCCGCCGTGTCCCTGCCCGGAACCGCCCACGCGGCGTCGACGGAACCGGCCGCCACGAGGGCCCGACGCCCTTGGAAACTCCGCAACACCATGACCACCGACGGCGCCTGGGACCGGTTCCTGCGCGGCCAGGATCTGCTGTGGAGCAAGCTGCCGACCCTCTGGTACGAGGGGCCGTTCCTCGGCGACGGGCTGCTCGGCAGCATGATCTACCAGGAGCCGGGCGCCAACAGGATCCGCTTCACCGTCCAGCACGGCAGGGTCCAGGACCATCGGCCCGAGTTCGGCAGCGGCTGGGGCACCGCCCGCCTTCCGGTCGGACACCTCACGCTCGAACCGGCCGGCACCGTCACCGCCGTCGACTGGCGCCTCAGCCTGTGGAACGCCGAACTCACCGGCACCGTCACCACCACGGCCGGCACCCTCACCCTCGCCGCCCTCATCCACGACGAGGTCCTCGCCGTCCGTGCCACGGCCCACGGCGGCGAACAGGTCACCTGGACCTTCCACCCCGAAGAGGCCATCAGCCCCCGGAAGATCCAGGAGTCACCGCCCGCCGGCTACACCGCCAACCCGCCCTGGACCGAGCGGACTTCGGCCGACGGCACCGAGCAGGTCCTCCAACCCCTCACCGGCGGCGGCCAGACGGCCACCTCCTACCGCCGCAACGGCGACGAACTCCTGCTGAGCGTCGGCCACAGCTTCCCCTCGGACACCGCCGCCGAGGCCGACTCCCGGCGCAACCTTCGCCGCGCCGGGTCGTACGGCACCCTCAGACGACGGCACACCCGCTGGTGGCACGCCTTCTACCAGAAGAGCTTCGTGTCGTTCCCCGACCAGCGGCTGCAGAGCTTCCACTGGATCCAGCTCTACAAGGTGGCCTGCGCCAGCCGCGCGGACGGCCCGGTCATGGCCACCCCGGGCCCCTGGCTGGAGCCCACCCCCTGGCCGGCGGTCTGGTGGAACCTCAACGTCCAGCTCGAGTACTGGCTGATCCACGCCTTCAACCACCCCGAACTGGACGCCCTCGCCACCACCCTGCGCCAGAACCAGGAACAGCTCACCGCCAACGTGCCCGCCGCCTACCGCTCGGACAGCTCCGGCGTCGGCCGCAGCTCCGACATGTTCGCCGTCCGCGAGGTGGGGCAGCCCGGCACCGGCGCCGAGACCGGCGATCTGACCTGGGCCGTGCACAACGTGTGGCTGTCCTACCGGCACTCCATGGACAAGTCCCTGCTGAGGGACACGATCTACCCGGTACTGCGCCGTGCGATCAACTACTACCTGCACTTCCTCACCCCGGGCAGCGACGGCAAGCTGCACCTCCCCAGCACACTCTCGCCCGAGTACCCGGTCGTCCCGCCGCAGGACACCAACTACGACCTCGCCCTGATCCGCTGGGGCTGCCAGACCCTCCTCGACTCCGCCGAACTGCTCGGCATCGACGACGAGTCGAAGCCCCGCTGGCAGGAGACACTGGCTCGGCTCACCCCGTACCCGGTCGACGACAACGGCTTCATGATCGGTGCCGACACCCCGTACGCCCAGTCCCACCGGCACTACTCGCACCTGCTGATGGTGTACCCGCTGTACCTCGTCAACTGGGACCAGCCCGAGAACCGCGACCTGATCACGAAGTCCGTGGTCCGCTGGCACGCGCTGACCGGCGCCCACCGGGGCTACAGCTACACCGGGGCCGCCTCGATGTACGCGATGACCGGCGACGGCGACACCGCGATCGGTTACCTGCGGAAGTTCTTCGACCTCACGACCCGCTACCCCTGCCGGGCCAACACCCACTACACCGAGGCCGGTCCGGTCATCGAGACCCCGCTGTCCGCCTCGCAGTCCCTGCACGACATGTTCTGCCAGAGCTGGGGCGGGGTCATCCGTGTCTTCCCGGCCGTTCCGACCGCCTGGGCGGACCTCACCCTGCACGACTTCCGCACCCAGGGCGCCTTCCTGGTCAGCGCGGTACGGAAGGCGGGCAGCACCCGGTTCATCCGCATCCGCAGCCTGGCTGGTGAGCCCCTCAAGCTCCGCCACGGCCTGACCGGCCCGCTCACCGTCCTGCTCGACGACGGCACCCCGGCCCGCACCCACGACCTCGGCGACGGCACCCTCGCCATCGACCTGCCCCGCGGTCGCGAGGTCCTCGTGTACGCCGGCCCCCGCCCCGATCTCGTCATCGCCCCCGTCGCCGTCAGCGAACCGGGCGCGGCGTGGGGACTGCCGTAACCACCGACCGTAAGGCAGATTTCACATGGCCGTTCACTCTCGAGAATTATGGTCGCCGCGCTCTGTACCGGGCTGGCGGCCACCCTCCTCACCACCGCCCCGCACGGGCCGAGCAGCAGCGGCAGCCGCCGCACACTCCGACGCGGCCGAGGCCGGGCTCACCGTCGCCTACGAGTCGGGGCTCCAGATGTTCGCGGGCACCACCGAGTCGTACGACCAACGGGCCCTCGCCCGTGCCTTCCTAGACCAGGAGCCCGCCGCCTGGGACGACACCCGGCTGCTGGCAGGCCGCCCCGGTCAGGAGGCCGTGCTCGCCCGTCGCGGCGGGGACCGCTGGTTCCTCGGCGGGGCGTACGCCGGTGCCGCCCACACCGCCACCGTGCCCCTGACCGTCGGCCGGGGAGGCTGGCTGGTGGAGACGATCAAGGACGGCGCCGACGGCCTCGTCCAGGATCGGCAAGTAGTGCGCGGTGGCGACCAGTTGAGCATCGATGTCGTCGCCGGCGGCGGCTTGGCCGGGATAGCCTGCCGCTGGCACGCGGGCGTCACCACCTGCTACCGCTGAGCGCGCACCGCCGCCCGGCGGGCACCGAGCAACAGCTTGAAGGTGCCCGCCGTGGACGGCGACGCCGAACCCCGCAGCACCCCCGTACCGCGGGCCAGTACCGCCTCGGCGGTCATCAGCTCGATCGCGATGAGGGCGCTCACCATCGGCCGGTGGGCGGCCGGCATCAGGTCCAGCACCTCCCGGCCCGACCGCAGATCGGCCCGGGCCGTGTCGACCTCGTACTCCACGAGGGAACGAAGCCCGTCGGAGGCCCGGCCCGCTTCGAGGTCCTCCACGGTGACCGAGAAGCGCTTCAGGGTCTCCGCCGGGATCCCCAGATGTCCCTCCCGCAGGTCCTCGGCGAGGTCGTTGACGAAGTCCAGCCGCTGGCTGCCGTCGATGAGCGTGCGGCAACCCGCCCGGAACCGCCCGTCGGTGTCGCTCTCGGGCCCCAGCAGTCCGGCGATCGGCAGGAAGGCGGGCAGGGAGTAGGCGTCCACATAGGCCTGGTAGTCGGCCTCCGTCGCGAAGCCGTCGAACTCCAACTCGGCTGCGGCGGCGGCCAGATACGACTCCACGACCTCCCGGTGCCGCGGGTACGCGGTGACGGTGCGCAACAGGGTGCGGATCAGCGGATCGTCACTGGTCCCGGTCTCCAGCGCGGTGCGCACCCGTTGCTCCCAGGCGTCCCAGGCCGCTGCCCGTTCCGGCTTCGGACCGGAGTCCAGGAGTTTGTCCCCGTGGTGCATCACGGCCGTGGCGGCCACCACATGGGGCAGCACGGCGGGCGGCAGCAGCACCCGGCAGGCCAGGTAGGCGCTGCGCCGGTACTGCCGCACCAGACGACGCTGGATGCTGTAGTCCCGGCGCAGTTCCGGGTCCGTTATGCCTGCCGCGGTCAGGGTCTTGTTCCACGCGCTCACGCGATGATCGTAGAGGCACGCTGTTCCCCGTCCCCACGTCACGCGGTCGTTGCGGCGATTGAACTGTGTCTTGATCCGGACCGGCCGGCCATGGGCAGCTCGAAGTGGTTGACGGCCGTCGGCTCGGCGGCGTTCCCGACCCGGCAGCCGTGCTGCTCGAACAGGGTCAGCCAGGCGTCGCGGGTCTTGACGGTGTGCAGGGGTCGGCGCCCCCGAACCTCACGTCGTCCACCGTCGCGACGACGAGGGCGGAGTCGAGGCCGACGGGGTTCACCTGTTCAGGAAGTCGAGCAGCGCCGCGTTCACCTCGTCCGGCCGCTCCTGCTGGGTCCAGTGCCCGCAGCCCGCCAGCCTGAGCGGCTCGCGCACCAGGTTCGGCATCAACTCGGGTAGTCGCTCGATGAGTTCGGGTGTGCCGGGGAACGCCGGGACCAGGTCACGGTCGCCGTAGACGTACAGCGCGGGCGGGGTGACGACGGCGCCCTGCCAGGGGGCGGTCAGTTCCCAGTTGCGATCAAGGTTGCGGTACCAGTTGAGGGCGCCGGTGAAACCGTGGGAGAAGCTCTCGGTGAGCGCGTCGAGGTCCGCCTCGGTGAACCACTGCGGCAGGGTCTCCGGATCCGGCATGTCCGCGAGCCAGCCGCGCTCGGGGTCGACCAGCGGCTGCCGGACCTCACCGGTGCCGGAGCCCTCCCCGGATGCGATGGTGAAGAACTTCCGCAGCGTGGTGCGAGGGTCGCGGGAGAACTCGGCGTCGGCGACACCCGGGCGGTTGAAGTAGTTCCAGTAGAAGCGACCGCCGAACCTCCGGTCCATCGTCTCGAGCGGCGGCTGCGCCCCGCGGAACGGCGGCGGCACGCTCAGCCCGGCCACCCCGCGCACCAGGTCGGGGCGGAACAGCGCGGTGTGCCAGGCCACCGGCGCGCCCCAGTCGTGCCCGACGACGAACGCCTGCTCCTCACCCAACTCCCGGATCAGGCCGACGACATCACCCACCAGGTGAAAGATGCTGTACGCCTCGACGTCCGCGGGATGATCGCTGCTGCCGTACCCGCGCTGGTCGGGGGCGACCACGTGAAAGCCGGCCGCGGCCAGCGGGCCGAACTGGTGCTGCCAGGAATGCCACGACTCGGGGAAGCCGTGCAGCAGCACGACCAGCGGGCCGGAACCCTCCTCGGCGATGTGCAGCCGGATCCCGTTCACGTCGACCATTCGATGCTGAACCATGTGCACGAGCGTACGCGCAATGATCTTCGGCCACCCGTCCTGGCCGGCTCCGGAGACGGGGAGACGTCCGGAGCCGGCGGCGGTGCGGGCGATCGGTGGCCCTTCCTCGCGGCGACGGCGGCGTCGAAGGCGTGCCTGGCCTCCGCGGCCCTTTGCCCGAACGGGCAGCCCCCGGGGCCCGGCCGGGGCGGCGCGCTCCCGGACACGGATCTGCCAGGCGCATGGATTGACGGCAATGCATCGGCGGGAGAGATTGATGCCATGGAGCTGCGGCATCTGAAGTACTTCCTGGCGGTCGCGGAGACCCGCAACTTCACCCAGGCCGCCGCCCGCTGCTATGTGGCGCAGTCCGCGCTGAGCCAGCAGATCGCCCGGCTGGAGAAGGACGTCGGCGCCCCGCTGTTCCACCGCACGAGCCGGTCGGTACGGCTGACCGCCGCCGGTGAGCTGCTGGAACCGCTGGCCCGGCGCATCCTGGCGGACGTCGACAACGCCCAGGCCGCCCTCGACGCGCTCACCGGGCTGCGCCGGGGCCGGCTCCGGCTGGGCCTGGTGCAGGCGATGGCCGTGTCCCTCGACATGGTCGAGGTCGCGGCCGAGTACCGCGCCCGCCACCCCGGCATCGACCTGCGGGTGTCCAACGCGCCCAGCTCCCGGATGGCCGCCGAGGTCCTCGCCGGCACCCTCGATGTCGCGGTGGTGAGCCTGGCCGCCCGGGAGGTCCCGGAGGGCCTGGACCACCGGGTGCTCGGCAGCACCCCGCTGGTCGCCGTCGTACCCCGGGAGCACGCCCTCGCCGACCGGGAGGCCATCGACCTCGGCGACCTCCCGGACAGTCACCCGCTGATCCAGTTCTCCGCCGGCAGCGGCCTGCGCCGGCAGGTCGAGGCGGCGTTCGCCCGCGCCGGCGTCGAGGCGGGCCAGGACTTCGAGGTCGGCCAGATCCACGACATGATCCGGCTCGCCGTACGCGGGGTGGGCATCACCGTCGTCCCCCGCTCCTCCGTCGTCGGCCCCGGCTCCCTGCTGGGCCTCGGCACCACCGACGAACTGCCCAGCGGCGCCCGGATGCTGCGCCTCGTGGACGACCAGGCCGTGCATCACATCTGCGTGGTCTACGACGGCACCCGCCTCGCGCCGGCCGGCGCGGCCTTCCTCGACGTCCTCGACCGCCACGTGGCCGGCCCATCGGCATGAGCGATCGCTGCATCCGCATCCATATGTTGGACAGCACGACCGGACCGGCCGGACGCTGGCGGTGACGCACCCCCACCAGGCGCGTCCCTGTTCCCGACCCGAAGGGACCACCATGTCGATCATGGACGCGGTCCGGCCCGTAGTGCGTGACCTGCGGGCCACCGTGCTGCCCGACCCGGCCGACCGCCACGGCCCCCTGCCCCCGGTGATGCTCGCCCTCACCGTGGTCACCGGCCTCGTGGACTCCTTCAGCTACCTGGCCCTCGGCCATGTCTTCGTCGCCAACATGACCGGCAACGTCGTCTTCTCCGGCTTCGCGATCGCGGGCGCCGCCGGCTTCTCCCTGACCGCCTCGCTGGCCGCGCTCGCCGCCTTCGCGGCGGGCGCCCTGCTGGGCGGCCGGATCGCCCACGGGTGCCGGGCCCACCGCGGCCGCGTCCTGCATCTGGCGCTCGTCCTGGAGACGGTCCTGGTCCTGGCGGCCTACGCCGTCGCCCGGTACCACGCCCCGTTGGGTGCGGCCGGGACCCGGTACCCGCTGATCGCACTGCTCGGCCTCGCCCTGGGCATCCAGAACGCGATGGCCCGCGCCCTCGCCGTACCGGACCTGACCACGACCGTCCTGACCATGACCGTCACCGGCATCGCCTCCGACAGCAGGGCCGCCGGTGGCCCTGGAGGCAGGACGGGCCGCCGCGCCCCGGCGATCCTGGCGATGTTCGCGGGCGCCCTTGTCGGCACCTTCGCCGTCCGCTTCAGCGACCCGTCCCTGCCGCTGCTGCTCGCGACCCTGCTCCTCGTCGGCTGCACACTGACCGCGTTCACCCTGACCCGCTCGGACGCGAGCTGGACCGATCCACTGTGACCTCGGTTCGCCGGGTACCGCTGAGTCGGACCGCCGTCAGCCCCCTTCATTTGCGCTCTACTTCTCGGCGGCCGTCGCCCGGGTCGGGCGGCCCAGCGCCCAGAACAGGACACCGAGGAGCATGAATCCGGCGAGCGGGATCAGCTCCGTCAGCAGGTACTTCCCGCGCTCGGCGTGGGTCCAGCCGTCCGGCTTGTAGTCGGCGCCGAACCAGTGGTCGCCGGCTCCGGGCGCCACCAGCTGCACGCTGGCGAAGAGGATGAGCAGGGTGAGGACCACGCTGATGACCCAAGGCATGGGAGCCCGGTACGGGCGGGGCGTGTCCGGGTACTTGCGGCGCAGGAACGGCAGCGCCGGGAAGATGCCCAGGTAGCTGACGAGAGTCGTCGACACGGCGAGGCCGAGGACCGCGCCGAAGAGCTTGGCCGCGCTGCCGTTGGTCAGCTGGTGGGCCAGGATCAGCACACCGGTGGAGACCAGGCCACTGAGGATGTTGACCCGGACCGGGGTGCCGAACCGGCTGGAGATCACGCCGAGGAAGCGGGGCGCGGCGCCGTCGTAGCCGGAGACGGCCAGGGCGCGGTCCGACCCCATGATCCAGGTGACGCCGGAGGACAGCACCGTGAGGATGAACATGATCGCGGCCAGGTCGCCGAGCACGGTGCCGAACCCGCTGAGCGTGGGCGTGCCGTCGGCGGCTACATGGCCGCCGTACACCGTGAAGACCTGCCGGATCGCGTCGACGAAGCCGCCGAGGCCGGTGATGGCCTTGACCGGCAGGACGAGCAGGATGCCCAGGATCGGCAGCGCGTAGAGGAGGACGGAGAGAACGGCGCTGCGGAAGATGCCGTAGGGGACGTCCTTCTGCGGGTTCGTCATCTCGTCGCCGGCCGTGTTGGGCAGCTCGAAACCGACGTAGTTGAACATCAGGACCGGCACCAGGCCCACGAATCCCGCGTAGGTCGGCGAGAAATCGCCGATGCCGAAGCCGTGCAGACCGTGCTGGATCCCGTACGCCACGACCGTGACGGTGAACAGGCCGAGCAGCACGAACCGGCTCCAGGCTCCGATGGTCGGGATCCACTTGCCGACGTCGAAGGAGAGGATCGCGGCGAGCACGCCCACCCACACGAAGACGACGGTGAAGACGTAGAAGGCGGGGGTGCTCAGGTCCTTCCCGTCGTTGAAGAAGGTGGTGTACGCCGTGACGGCGGAGACGGCGAGGGTGCCGCCCAGCCACACCGGGTTGGTGATCCAGTACAGGAAGTTGTTGACGGCACCGGCCAGCCGCCCGAAGGCCCGGCTGGTCCAGATGTAGGGGCCGCCCTCGTCGGGGAAGGCCGTCCCGAGCTCGGCGATCAGCAGCGCGGACGGCACGAAGAACACCACGGCGAGCACGATCAGCCAGGTGAACGCCTCGGCGCCGTTCTTGGCCACGGCGCCGATGGTGTCCACGCCGACGATGGTGCACAGCAGGAAGAACAGGATGTCGAAGCGGCCGAAGTGCTTGCGCAGCTTCTGCCGTTCCTCCTGGGCGGCGGCCGGTGCGTCGACCGGCTCGGGTGCGATGGGGGCAGCGGTCACCGGGAGCTCCAGCGTGCTCGGGAGGGGCGCGATCCGGCCATGGTCCACTGCACCGCACAAGCACACAAGCGCTCGCACCCAAGTCGTGACCATCGCTCCCGGCACTCATAGCCGCCGGAAATCCGCCGGAAATCCGCCGGAAACCGGGGTGGGGGGACTCGCGCTATCCGCTCCTGGTGCCCAGCAGCCGCCGTACCCCGCCGACCGCCGCGACGGTCAGGGCGGTCGTGGTCGCGGCCGTCACCGCCGGGTGCCGGGCCAGCGCGGCCTGCACGGAGTGCCCGTGCGACCGGTCGTCGAACTCACCGTGGGCGCCGTGGTCGCTACCGGGGACGGAGTCGGCCGGTGCGTACAGGTTGCCGGGACCGGGCGGCGCGGGCGCGTCCGTCTGCTGGGAGTCGAAGCCGGTGCGGGCCAGGTAGCGGTCGAGGAGGGCCGGGGCGAGCCGGTTGGCCCAGATCGTCGCCGCCGTGGTGGCGCCGATGTAGCGCTGCTTGCGCCCGGGGTGGTCGGCGGCGAACAGAACACCGCGCGCGGCCACCTCCGGCTGGTAGATCGGCGGCACCGGCTGCGGATGCCGGGGGAGCCGGGAGCGCACCCAGGAGAACTGCGGGGTGTTGACCGCCGGCATCTGGGCGATCGTGATGTGCACGTTGCTGCCCTGGTGCAGCAGTTCGAGCCGGACGGACGAGGTGAAGCCGTTGATGGCGTGTTTGGCACCGCAGTAGGCGGACTGGAGCGGGATCGCCCGCTCGCCGAGCGCCGACCCGACCTGCACGACGGTGCCACGGTCGCGCGGCAGCATCCGGGCGAGGGCGGCGCGGGTGCCGTTGACGAACCCGAGATACGTGACCTCGGTGACCCGCCGGTACTCCTCCGGGGTGATCTCGGTGAAGGGCGCGAACACGCTGGTGAAGGCGCAGTTGATCCAGACGTCGATGGGCCCGAGGGTCCGCTCGACGGCATCGGCGGCGGCCTCCACCTGGCCGGGGTCGGCGGTGTCGGCCTGCTGGATCAGCGGGTGGCCGCCGCGTTCGGCGACCTCCTTCGCCGCGGCTTCGAGTCCGGCCTCGCCCCGCGCGATGATTGCGACGCGCGCCCCGCGCTCGGCGTAGAGGCGTGCGACGGCGCGGCCGATGCCGGCGCTGGCTCCGGTGATGACGACGACTTGCGACATGGACGATTCCTTGGGGTCGCGGTGGTCCTGACGGTTCGTCGGCTCGACGATCGGCGGATCGCTCACCGCTGCCCGGCATCGTGACGGTGCGGCAGGAACTCCTGCACCTTGGCCTTGAAGCCCTGCCGGACCATCGCCACCCGGTCGCTGTCGCCCTTGAGCACGGCGGCCGCCGCGGCCTCGATCTGGTCGAGGGTGGCGTGCGGCGGAATCGGCGGTACGGCGGGGTCGGTCACGAAGTCGAGCACGCACGGCCGGTCGGCGGCCAGCGCGGCCTCCCAGGCACCCGCCACCCCGTCCGGCTGCTCGATCCGCATGCCGGCCAGACCGAGGGAGCGGGCGAAGTCGGCGTACCGCACGTCCGGGAGGGACTGCGAGGGCAGGAACTGCGGGGCGCCCTCCATCGCGCGCATCTCCCAGGTCACCTGGTTCAGGTCCCGGTTGTTGAAGACGGCGACGATCAGCCGCGGATCCTCCCATTCCTGCCAGTACTTGGCGATCGTGATGAGCTCGGCCATGCCGTTCATCTGCATCGCCCCGTCACCGACCAGGGCGACCGCCGGCCGGTCGCCGTGCGCGAACTTGGCGCCGATGGCGTACGGCACGCCCGGCCCCATGGTGGCCAGCGTCCCCGACAGCGAGCCCCGCATCGCCCCGCGCAGCTTCAGGTGCCGGGCGTACCAGTTGGCCGCCGAGCCCGAGTCGGCGGAGAGGATGACGTTGTCCGGGAGCAGCCCGTTGAGGACGTGGGCGACGTACTCCGGGTTGATCGGATCGGCCTCGACCTCGGCCCGCCGCTGCATCACCTCCCACCACTCCTCGACATTGTTCTCGATCTTCGTCCGCCAGGAGGGGTCCTCCATCTGGTCCAGCAGCGGCAGCAGCCGGCGCAGCGTCCGGGCGGCGTCTCCGACCAGGTTGACCTCGAAGGGGTAGCGCAGCCCGACCATGTGCGGATCGATGTCCACCTGCACGGCCCGCGCCTTGCCGAACGCCGGCAGGAACTGCGTGTAGGGGAAGGACGAGCCGATGACGAGCAGCGAGTCGCAGTCACGCATCATCTCGTACGACGGCCGGGTGCCGAGCAGTCCGATCGCGCCGGTCACATACGGCAGGTCGTCGTCGAGGGCGTCCTTGCCGAGCAGCGCCTTGGCGACCCCGGCGCCGAGCCGGTCGGCGACCTCCTTGACCTCCGCCCGGGCGCCGCGCGCGCCCTGACCGATCAGGATGGCCGTCTTGCCGCCGGAGTTGAGCACATCGGCGGCCCGCTGCAGATCGCCGTCGTCCGGCACCGGCGCGTAGTGCGGCATGCCGAGGCTGGAGGGCACCATCTTGAAGGCGTGTTCGGGCGGCGAGTAGTCCAGTTCCTGAACGTCGGCCGGGACGATCACGGCGGTCACCGAGCGGCGGGCCATGGCGGTGCGCATCGCCCGGTCGAGTACGTTCGGGAGCTGCTCGGGGACGGTGACCATCTCGCAGAAGTCCGAGGCGACGTCCTTGTACAGGGACAGCAGGTCGACCTCCTGCTGGTAGGAGCCGCCCATGGCGCTGCGGTTGGTCTGCCCGACGATCGCCACCACCGGCACATGGTCGAGCTTGGCGTCGTACAGGCCGTTGAGGAGATGGATGGCGCCGGGCCCGGAGGTGGCGGCGCAGACACCGACCCGCCCGGAGAACTTGGCGTAGCCGACGGCCTCGAAGGCGGACATCTCCTCGTGACGGGACTGGATGAACCGGGGGTTGTTCTCCGCTCGGCCCCAGGCCGCGAGCAGGCCGTTGATACCGTCGCCCGGGTAGGCGAAGACGTGCTCCACTTCCCACTCGCGCAGCCGCTGGAGGATGTAGTCGGAGACCTTCGTCGACATGGTCGGAACCTTTCCTGACGTGATGGGTGGGTTACGGGCGGCGCAGATGCCGTACGGCTCGGAGGGCGGCCGCGGCCGTCACCGTCCCGGCGACGGCGGTGGTCGCCCACCGGGCCGTGCCGGAGGGCTCGGCGGGCCGACGGGCCAGCCGTTCGGGCCGGTCGCTGGGCAGCGGGCCGTCGAGTGCGAGGGCGAGCGCCTCCGCCAGATGCAGGGCCCGGCGCCCGGTGTCGCCCTGCTCGATCTGGGTGCGGCAACTGAAGCCGTCGGCCAGCACCAGGCTGTCGGGGGCCGCCGCGCGGACGGCAGGCAGCACCCCCAACTCGCCGACAGCCATGGAGACTTCGTGGTGTCCGCGCTCGAATCCGAAGTTCCCGGCCAGACCGCAGCAGCCCTCGTCGAGCACGTCCGCGTCGAGACGGGCGCGGTTCATGAGTTCACGGTCGGCGTCGGACTTCATGATCGCGTGCTGGTGGCAGTGGGTCTGTACGGTCGCCTGCCGGGCGAGGAACGGCGGCTGCCAGCCGGCGGGCGCGTGCCGGACGAGCTGTTCGGCGAAGGTGCGTGTCTGTCCCGCCAGCCGCTGCACGTCCTGGTCGTCCGGCAGCAGTTCCGGGGCGTCGGACCGGAACACGGCGGTGCAGGAGGGTTCAAGCCCGATGACCGGGGTGCCCGCCTCCAGATAGGGGCGCATGACCTGGAGAGTGCGGCGCAACACCCTTTTCGCCGTGGGCAGTTGCCCCGTGGAGATCCACGTCAGGCCGCAGCACACCGGTGAGTCGGGCACGGCGACCCTGAACCCCGCGTCCTCCAGCACCCGTACGGCCGACATGGCGACGGCGGGGTGGAAGTGGTTGCTGAAGGTGTCCGGCCACAGGACCACGGTCGCCGGGTCGGCCGGGTCGGGCTCCGCGGTGCCGAGGGCGCGCCACCACCGTACGAAGGACCGCTCGGCGAAGACCGGGGGCCGCCGGGCCGAGTCCACTCCGGCGAGCCGCTTCCCGAACCGGCCGAGGACCGGCGCCTGCAGCGCGCTGTTCGCCAGCCCCGGTGCGTGCTCGGCAAGTTGGGCCCACAGTGGCAGCCAGCCCATCGAGTAGTGGGCGGCGGGACGCAGTCGCCGCTCGTAGTGATGGGCGAGGAACTCCGCCTTGTGTGTGGCCATGTCCACGCCCGTCGGACAGTCCGACTTGCAGCCCTTGCAGGCCAGACAAAGGTCCAGTGCGTCCCGGACCTCCGTCGAGCGCCAGCCGTCGGTCACCGCCGAGTCGGGGTGTCCGTCGAGCATCTCGAACAGCAGCCGGGCGCGGCCCCGGGTCGAATGCTCCTCCTCCTTGGTGGCCCGGTACGAGGGACACATCACGCCACCTTGATGAGTGCGGCAGTTGCCGATGCCGACGCAGCGCAGCACCGCCTGGGTGAAGGAGTGGTCGTCATCCGGGTAGCCGAAGTGGGTGTCGTGGTCCGCCGGCCGCCAGGCTGCGCCCAGCCGCAGTTGACCGTCCACCGGATTCGGGTCGACGATCTTGCCCGGGTTCATCCGGTTGCCCGGATCGAACAGCGCCTTCAGTTCACCGAAGGCACCGACCAGCCGCTCCCCGAACATCCGTGTCAGCAGCTCACCTCGGGCCTGCCCGTCACCGTGCTCGCCCGACAGCGAGCCGCCGTAGGAGGCAACCAGGTCGGCGGCCCGCTCCAGGAAGCGCCGGAAGTCCGCCACGCCCTCCGCCGTCTTCAACCCGAACGGGATCCGGGTGTGCACACACCCCTGCCCGAAGTGCCCGTACAGCGACGGATGGTCGTAGCCGAACTCCTCGAACAGCCCTTTGAGATCTCGCAGATAGTCGCCCACTCGCTCGGGTGGCACCGCGGAGTCCTCCCAGCCCTCCCAGGTCTCCCGGTCGTCCGGCGGGCGCGCGGTCACCCCGAGCCCTGCCTCCCTGGCCTTGAGCATCTTCTGCTCACGCTCCGGGTCGTCGGAGAAGGCGACCGTGGCGTCCTTCTCGGACCGGCCGATCGCCGCCAACAGGGCCTGAGCCTGCTCGTCGACGCCCTCCTGGCTGTCCCCGGTGAACTGCACCAGCAGCCAGCTGTCCCCCTCGGGGAGAGCGCGCAGCGAGTCGAGATAGGCGTGCTCCTCGCGCATCAGCTGCGCCATCCGCCCGTCCAGGGCCTCCAGCTGGCCGGGGGAGCAGTGCTCGAGGAGCTGGGGCACGTCGTCGGCGGCCCGGCAGATGTCGTCGTACCCCAGCACCAGCAGCGACTGGTAGGCGGGCACCGGGACCAGGTCGAGTTCGGCGTGCAGGACCGTGACCAGCGTGCCCTCGCTGCCGACCAGGGCACGGGCCACGTCGAAGCGGTTCTCCGGCAGCAGCGAGTCGAGGTTGTAGCCGGAGACCCGCCGCGGGATCTTCGGATAGCCGCGCCGGATGTCTCCCAGATACTCGGCGACGAGGCGGTCGAGCCCGTCGTACAGCTCGGCCCGCCGCCCGCCCTCGGCGGCGATTTGTGTCCGCTCGGCCGACGAGGTCGGCCCCACCCACATCCGCAGACCGTCGTACGTCAGGACCTCCAGCCGGCGCACGTTGTCGACGGTCTTCCCGTACGCCTGCGCGGACGCCCCGCACGAGTTGTTGCCGATCATGCCGCCCAGCGCACAGTGACTGTGCGTGGACGGCTTCGGGCCGAACTGGAGGTGGTGATCGGCGAGGCGCTGGTTGAGCTCGTCCAGGACGATCCCCGGTTCGACCACACAGGTGCGGGCTTCGGCGTCCACGGAGACCAGCGCGTCGCAGTGCTTGCTCCAGTCGATCACCACGGCCGCGTTCGTGGTCTGCCCGGCGAGGCTCGTGCCGCCGCCGCGCGACAGCACCGGGACGTCGAAGCGCGCGCACAGCTCCACCGCGCGCGCACCGGCCTCGACCGTGCGGGGGACGACCACGCCCAGCGGGACCTGCCGGTAGTTGGAACCGTCCGTGGAGTAGGCGCCCCGGCTGCCGGGATCGAAGCGGACCTCGGCGTCGGTCCCGGCGCGCAGGGCCGTGACCAGGCCGTCGAGGGGCTCTCCGGGGACGCGTGGGCTCATGACCGACCTCCGGGCTGGTGTGCGGTTCCCGGTACGGGCGACCGGGTACCCCGGAAGTCGAGTTCCTTCGCCCCGACAATGCGGGCGCCCATGTTGAGCTCCATCATTTCCAGCGCCGCCGCCTCCAGATGCGGGTGGATCGAGGCGACCGCGTCCTTCGGCACCGTGACGTCCAGATGGCGGATGTGCGCGTCCAGCGCGGAGTACAGGACGCACTGCTCGGTGACCTGACCGGTCAACACCACCGTTTTGACGCCCAGTTGCCACAGCAGATACGACATGGGCGTGTCGTAGAAGATCGAGTGCCGGGCCTTCACCACGAAAAGGGAGTCCTCGTCCGGCCGGACCGGTTCGACCAGGTCGGCGTGCTCGCGGGCCAGCGCTGCCTCGACCAGTTCGCCGTGGTGGGAGCGCCAGAGCCCGAAGTTGTCGTTGGCGTAGATCACCGGCACGCCCGCGTCCCGGGCCCGGCCGATCAGCTCCGCCAGAACAGGCACGACCCGCTGGGCGGCGGGCAGCAGCAGCTCGGCGTCCTCGTGGTCGTAGGTGTTGATCATGTCGATCACGACGAGCGCGCTGCCGTCGCTCTGTCGAGGTCCGGACACGGCGTCCACCACCTTGCGCGGGTCAGGCTGGGTCCGTTGCCGAGTACCCGGTGGCCACCGAGTTGTGCACGGCGTGTCGCCCGGATGAGGAGGGGTACCGGAGAGGCGGGTCCCCGACAGACCGACCTCAGGGAGGTTGCCCATGGCACTGCGTGTGCTGCCCCGGAAGGCCTGGCGTAACTGGCGGCGCTCCGACGACCTGCGGATCCCGCTCCACTCGACCGCGGTGGAGGACGCCAGTCGGCGGTTCCTGCTGTACGGTGCCCTGCCGCTGTGGGTGGTGCCCGGCCTGGCGGACTGGTGGATGCACCGGCGGACCCGGATCGAGCACACCAGCGGCACCAAGGAGTCCGTGGTCCACGCGCTGATGATGACCGAGGCCGGAGTGCCGGTGCTCATGGGTCTGCTCGCCCGGGTCAATCCGCTGGTGCTCACCGTGATGGGCGGCGCCGCCCTCGCCCACGGCGCCACGGCCCTGTACGACGTGTCGCTCGCCGTCGGTGAACGCGAGGTTCGGCCCATCGAGCAGCACGTCCACAGCTTCCTGGAGGTGCTGCCGCTGACCGCCCTGTCCTTCACCGCCTGCCTGCACGCCGACCAGGTCCGCCGCACCCTGCGGGGCGGCACCGACCCGCAGGACTGGCGTCTGCTCCCCAAGGAGCATCCGCTGCCGGCCAGGTACCTGGCCGCGCTCGCCGGGGCGATCGTGGCCGGGGTCGTCGTGCCGTACGCCGAAGAGCTGCGTCGCTGCCTGCTGACCGCGGCGCGCGAAGGGAGCCGTCGATGACACACGGGCAGGGCGCGGCCCAGGCCCCCGGCCTCCAGGTCGGCCAGGATCCGGAGCCGGCCGGGCGGGAACAACTGCCGCCCGATCGCAGCCAGGCCATCCTGGAGGCCGCCAAGCAGGTGGGCGCCATCCTGAAGCGGGCCGGACACAAGTTCGCGCTGGCCGGGAGCGTGGCGGTCTACGCCCACGGCGGCAGCGGCACCCTGCAGCACGACGCCGACTTCTGCGTGCTGCCCGAGGACGCCGAGGCGGTGGCCGGGTCGCTGCGCTCCGCCGGTCTGACCGTGCGCGTCCCGCCGGAGGACTGGCTGGTGAAGACCACGTGCTTCGACCAGGACGTCGACATCATCTTCGAACTGGCCCACCAGCCGGTCACCGTGGACCTGCTGGCCCGAGCCGAGGAGCTCTCCGTCGACTCGGTGCGCATGCCCGTCCTGTCGGCGACCGACCTGCTGGTGAGCCTGAGCACCGCCTTCTCGGAGCACCACTGCGACTTCGGAGCCGTACTGCCGGTGGCCCGCGCGCTGCGCGAGAAGGTCGACTGGGCGGATGTGCGCCGCCGCTGCGGTGACGAGCCGATGCCCGCCGCCTTTCTCTACCTACTGGAGCGGCTGGACGTCATCGACCCTGTACAGGAGCAGTGATGAACCTGGAATACCGGGTGGCCCACGTCGCCGAACGGCTCGCGGAGGGCCGGTGCGGCGAGCTGGGGGTACGGGCCGAGATCCGGGGGGAAACGGTCCTGCTGACGGGGACGGTCCCGTCGGCCGGCTGCCGCGAGGACATCCTCCGTATCGCCCGCGAAGAGCTGGCGGGCGTCCCGGTGCACTGTGACCTCGTGGTCGCGGAGACCACGCCGCCCGACCACTCGGAGGAGCTGACATGACCCGGGTCGCGGCCGTCGGCGACATCCACATGGGCCCCGACAGCCAGGGCACACTCCGCCCCGCCTTCGAGACCCTGCCCGACCACGCCGACGTGCTCCTGCTGGCCGGCGACCTCACCCGGCACGGCACACCCGAGGAGGCGCGGGTGGTCGCCCGGGAGATCAAGGACCTGGGCATCCCGGTCGTCGCCGTCCTTGGCAACCACGACCACCACGACGACCACCCCGACGAGGTCACCGGCATCCTCCGGGACGCCGGAGCGCACGTCCTGGAGGGCGAGGCCACCGTGGTGACCCGTGGTGACCTCCGGATCGGTGTGGCCGGCACCAAGGGGTTCGGCGGCGGGTTCGTGGGCCGGTGCGCCGGCGAGTTCGGCGAACCCTTGATGAAGGAGTTCGTACGGTACTCACGCCGCCGCGCCGACGGCCTGCGCGCGGCCCTCGAGGACCTGCACCGGCGCGACTGCGACGTACGGATCGCCCTCACCCACTTCGCCCCCGTGCCCGACACCCTGGCCGGCGAACCCCTGGAGATCTACCCGTTCCTCGGCAGCTACCTGCTCGCCGAGGCCATCGACACGGCAGGGGCCGACCTCGCCGTTCACGGACACGCGCACGCCGGCACCGAACACGGCATGACCGGTGGGGGAGTGAAGGTGCGCAACGTCGCCCAGCCCGTCATCGGGCGGGCCTTCCACGTGTATTCCCTCCACACGCGGCAGCCCGGGGAATGACCCCGCACCCGGGGTACCCGGTCTCCGACAGACACCGTCGAACAGTGAGAAGGAGGCAGGTCATGGTCCAGCATGTGCGCGACATCATGACCAGCGATCTGGTCACCGTCGAACCCCAGGCATCGGTGGCCTCCGTCGCCCGGGTGATGCGGGACGAGGACGTCGGCGCGGTCCTGGTGACCGAGGAAGGGCACCTGCGGTGCCTGGTGAGCGACCGCGATCTGGTGGTCCGGGCCTTCGCCGAAGGCGCCGACCCCGAGCAGACCACGGTGACGCAGGCGTGCAGCGCGGACCTGGTCACCGTGACCCCGGACGACAGCCTGGACCGGGCGGTCCAACTGATGCGCGAGCACGCCGTGCGACGGCTACCGGTCGTCGACGGCGACCGGCCGGTGGGCATCCTGTCCCTGGGTGACCTCGCGATGGAACGCGACGAGCAGTCCGCCCTGGGAGACATCAGCGCGGCCCGGCCCAACACCTGAGGCCCCGGCGCCCTCGGCCGATCGGGTGCCGCCGCCCGGCCGCGCGGGTGTTTCGCGACGGGGTGGGTAATCACCCCGTCGCCCGCCGGGCAAGGAATGGCGGGAGTACGGCGGCACGCCGCCCGAGGGAGGACGCCGAGTGAACGCTGGGCCAGGTGAGGCGGGAGAGCGGTTCGCGGATGCGGTCGACGCCCGGCTGCCCGTCCACGACGGAGCCGGTCAGCTGCTGCGCAAGGCGTTCCCCGACCACTGGTCGTTCCTGCTCGGTGAGATCGCCCTCTACAGCCTGATCGTCCTGGTGGTGACGGGCGTGTGGCTGACGTTCTTCTTCAAGCCCGAGATGCAGGAGGTCGTCTACCAGGGGTCGTACCTCCCCCTGCGCGGCCGGCTCGTGTCGGGGGCCTTCGACTCCACCCTGCACATCGGTTTCGACATCCGCGGCGGGCTGCTGATGCGGCAGGCCCACCACTGGGCCGCGCTGGTCTTCGTCGCCGCGATCGGCGTGCACCTGCTGCGGATCTTCTTCACCGGGGCCTTCCGCAGGCCCCGGGAGATGAACTGGGTCATCGGCGTCACACTCTTCGCGCTCACCCTGGCCGAGGGCTTCGCCGGCTACTCGCTCCCGGACGACCTGCTCTCCGGCACCGGACTGCGCATCGCCCAGGGCATCATGCTGTCGATCCCCGTGGTCGGCACGTATGTGAGCATGTTCGTGTTCGGCTCGGAATACCCCGGCCACGACATCGTCCCCCGGCTGTACAGCCTGCACATCCTGCTGCTGCCGGGGGCCCTGATCGCCCTGGTCACCGTCCACCTGATCCTGGTCTTCCACCTGAAGCACACCCAGTGGCGCGGCCCGGGACGCAGGAACTCCAACGTCGTCGGAAAGCCCCTCTACCCCCAGTTCACGGCTTCCTCCCTCGGCCTGTCCCTCGCCGTCTCCGGGCTGCTGGTACTGCTCGCAGGCGTCGCCCAGATCAACCCGGTGTGGACGTACGGCCCCTACCGGCCCGACCAGGTGTCGACCGCTTCCCAGCCGGACTGGTACGTCGGCTTCCTGGAAGGCTCCTTGCGCCTGGTCCCGCCCTGGGAGACGAACTTCGCCGGCCACACCCTCATGTGGAACGTCCTGCTGCCGGCCGTCGTCCTGCCCGCACTGCTCTTCGCCGTCCTGTACGCCTACCCCTTCGCCGAGCAGCGGCTGACGGGGGAGTGGCGGCAGGAGCAGCACTTCTGCGACCGCCCGCGCGAACGGCCCGTCCGCACCGGCCTCGGCGTGGCCGGCGTCACCTTCTACGGTGTGCTGCTGCTGGCCGGCGGCAACGACGTCATCGCGCAGACCTTCCGGATCTCCGTGAACGCCCTGACCTGGATCTTCCGGGTCGCTCTGATCGTCGCCCCCGTCGTCGCGTTCTTCGTGACCCGCGCGGTGTGCCACGCCCTGCTGCACGCGGAACAGGAGCGGCTGACCGAGGGCGAGGAGACCGGAGAGGTACGCCAGAACCTTGCCGGCGGCTACGAGAGCGATCACCGGCCGGTGACGTCGTTCCGGCCGGGCGCCCCACGCCGACCGATCAGCCCTCCGGATCAGCCCCTCGGTTCGCGTACTGGAACACCAGCCCGGCAACACCCCGAGCCAGAACACCGAAGCCGATGAGGAACAGCCACAGCCCGAACACCACCCCGGTCGCCGAGAGGGCGAACCCGAGCGCGGTGACGATCGGCCAGGGGCTGTGCGGCGGGAAGAACTCCAGCGGCCCGGCGGCGTCCGCCACCTCCGCGTCCGTGCGGTCCTGCGGGCGCCGGCCCCGGCGGACGTAGTTCGTCGCGCAGAAGAACGACACCAGCGCGGCCATCCCGAACGCCACGATGAGCGCCGCCGTACCCGCCGGGTCGGCGCGCGACCACACCCCGTAGAGCGCGGCGGTGGCGCCGAAGAAGACGGCCACGCCACCGAAGAGCAGTGCCTCGACCTTCACCGCAGCCCCTCCTTCTCCGCCTGCCGGACGATCTCGGGATGGTGCAGGTCGAAGGCCGGCGACTCCGACCGCACCCGGGGCAGCGCCACGAAATTGTGCCGCGGCGGCGGGCAGGAGGTGGCCCACTCCAGGCCACGCCCGAACCCCCAGGGGTCGTCCACCTCGACCCGCCGCCCCTTGTGGGCCGTACGCCAGACGTTGTAGAGGAACGGCAGCGTGGAGACGCCCAGCAGGAACGCACCGGCCGACGAGAGGGTGTTGAGAAGGGTGAACCCGTCGGCCGGCAGGTAGTCGGCGTACCGGCGGGGCATGCCCTCCGCGCCGAGCCAGTGCTGCACCAGGAACGTCAGCTGGAACCCGGGGAAGAGCAGCCAGAAGTGCAGCTTGCCGAGGCGCTCGTCGAGCATCCTCCCGGTGAACTTGGGCCACCAGAAGTAGAAGCCGGCGAACATCGCGAACACCACGGTCCCGAACAGCACATAGTGCAGATGCGCCACGATGAAGTACGAGTCGGTGACATGGAAGTCCAGCGGCGGCGACGCGATCAGCACCCCGCTCAACCCGCCCAGCAGGAACGACACCAGGAAGCCCGTCGCCCACAGCATGGGCGTCTCGAAAGAGAGCGAGCCCCGGTGCATCGTCCCGATCCAGGCGAAGAACTTGATCCCGGTCGGCACGGCGATCAGGAACGACATGATCGAGAAGAACGGCAGCAGCACCGCCCCGGTCGCGAACATGTGGTGCGCCCACACGACCGCCGACAGCATGGTGATGGCGATCGTGGCCCCGATCAGTGGCAGATAGCCGAACAGCGGCTTGCGCGAGAACACCGGGAGGATCTCGGAGACGATTCCGAAGAACGGCAGCGCGACGATGTACACCTCGGGATGCCCGAAGAACCAGAACAGGTGCTGCCACAGCAGCGCGCCGCCGTTGTGCGCGTCGAAGATGTGGGAGCCGAACTTCCGGTCCGACTCAAGGGCGAGCAGCGCCGCCGTGAGCACCGGGAACGCGGGCAGCACGAGGATGGACGTGAACAGCACGTTCCAGGTGAAGATCGGCATCCGGAACATCGTCATGCCCGGGGCGCGCAGACACATGATCGTCGCGATGAAGTTGACCGCGCCCAGGGTCGTCGACACACCGGTGACCACCAGCCCCATGACCCACAGGTCCGCGCCCGCGCCGGGGGTGTAGTACGCGCTGTTGAGGGGCGCGTAGGCGAACCAGCCGAAGGAAGCGGCACCGCCCGGCACCAGGAAACCCGACACCACCATCAGGCCGCCGAACAGGTACATCCAGTACGAGAGGGCGTTGAGCCTCGGGAAGGCCACGTCCGGGGCGCCGATCTGCAACGGCATCACGGCGTTGGCGAACCCGGCGAACATCGGGGTCGCGAACAGCAGCATCATGATGGTGCCGTGGATGGTGACGAACTGGTTGTAGGTCTCCTGGCTCAGGAACTGCAGTCCCGGACGGGCCAGTTCGGCGCGCATACCCAGCGCGAGCAGCCCGGCGAGGAGGAAGAAGCAGAAGGCCGTCACCATGTACAGCCGGCCGATCACCTTGTGGTCGGTCGTGGTCGCCCATCCCAGCAGCCGCCGCCCCAGGGGTGCCGGGGCGGCGGGAGGCGCGGGCTCTTCGGCGACGCGTTGCGAGAGTTCGCTCATGGTCCTCCTCAGCTGTGCCGAGCGCGGGAAGCGCCCTCCGGCACGCCCCGCCACGACGACACCAATATGCCGGACAGATCGGGTTTTATCGGGGTTTGTCGACTCCCGGGTGACGCTACCGGTGACCCGGCGGCTGCCACGTCCGCCACGCCTCGTCTCCAGGGCATTCGCTGCCTCGCGGCGGGTACCCGGAACCGACGTACATGACTCTTGAGCAACTGGCCGCCGCCGAGTCCGCGCCGCCTGGGCGCTCGGAACACCCCAGGCTGCCCCGCACCGGACCGGTGCGCGAGGAACGGGAGATGCGCGAGCCGAAGGAGGTTCCGCGGGCGGGGAGCGAGGGGGACCGTCTCACCCCGTACCAGCTCGGCAACGCCCCGAGCAGGTCGAGCGGGAACCAGAGCCGCCCGCCCTGGCAGCCCGGCTCCAGCGGCTCCTTCGGCGGCGGGGGAGGCGGCGCCAAGTGACAGACGGCGGCGCACCCCCCGGCCCCGGACCCGTGCGGGCCCGGGGCCGGGTCGCGTGACCGCATTGGCGGTCCGCCTCGGCGTCTTCCGTCGCAGTCTTCCGCGGGTTCAAAGGTCGCCGGGGCGGATTCGACCGCGCCAGGCGCCGGTCTCGCCACCGCGCTGCTCGATGTAGTCCTTGAAGCGGTTGAGGTCTCCGTTGACACGACGGTCGATCAGGCCGAGTGCGTCGGCACCCTTCTCGGCGATGCCGCTGGGCTCTACGTCCATCGTGAGCTCCACTCGGGTGTGTGTCTCGTCCAGGGGCTCGAACCGGACGGATCCCCGCTGCTCGGTGTCACCCTCGATCGCCCGCCAGGTGATCCGGTCGTCCGGCAGCTGGTCGACGATCTCGGTGTCGAACTCGCGCCGCACCCCGCCGACCCGCGTGGTCCAGTGGTTGTGCCGGTCGTCGAGCTGCCTGACCTCCTCGACGCCCTCCATGAAGTTCGGGAAGTCCTCGAACTGGGTCCATTGGTTGTAGGCCGTGTGGACCGGGACGGCGACATCCACGGCTTTCTTGACTGTGCTCATCTGTTCCTCCTCGTCGGATACGGCTCATCACCGGGGCGCTGTCGGCGTCCGACTCGCTCTCCCGTGGCGGCCGGGTACCCGATCTCGCGGAGTGCACCCGTCATCGTGCCGTGTCGACCGGCGACCCGGTGACGTGCCGCGCTGGGTACCCGATGAGGGAGACCTGTCCTGATCGCCCCTACGGTGAGGAGGGCGCCGTGAACGCGGTAGTGGAGAGCGTGCGGATATCCGCCGCGGGTGTGCTGCTCGAAGCCGATGTGGCCGTCCCCGAACCGGCGCGGGGCGTCGTGCTCTTCGCGCACGGCAGCGGCAGCAGCAGGCACAGTCCGCGCAACCGCTTCGTCGCCGGGGAACTGCAGACGGCCGGGATCGGCACCGTCCTCGCCGACCTGCTCACCCGCGAGGAGGAGAACGTCGACGCGGTCACGGGGACGCTCCGCTTCGACATCGGCACCCTCGCCGGGCGTCTGATCGACCTCGCCGACTGGCTGCGGGCGTACCGGCCCGCCGCGCACCTCGGACACGGACTCTTCGGTGCGAGCACGGGCGCCGCGGCCGCCCTCGTCGCGGCCGCGGAGCTCCCGGACACGATCCGCGCGGTCGTCAGCCGGGGCGGCCGGCCCGACCTGGCCGAAGGAGCGCTGGCGTCGGTCCGTCAGCCCACCCTGCTCATCGTCGGCGAACGGGATCCGGAGGTCCTGCGCCTGAACCGGACGGCGATGCGGGAGATGCCCGGTGAGACCCGGCTCGAAATCGTCCCCGGTGCGACCCACCTGTTCCAGGAACCCGGCACTCTGGAGCGCGTGGCCCGGCTGGCCGGTGACTGGTTCACGCGGTATCTGGGCGGGTAGGCCCCCACCTGCCGGTCATCATGTGGAGGGGCGCGTCTCCGTCCAGTCGACCATCAGACGGCGCAGGGCGGACGGCCACTCGCCGTTCTGCCTGGTTCCGTCAGCACCGGGTCAGCGAACCGGCCGACACCCGGCTCGCCGCGTTCCTGCCGGGGCTGCGCGACGCCGTGGCGGCCGCCGCCCAGGGCAGCCCGGCGGGCCCCGGCAACGCCCTGCTCGCACAGCACCCACCGCTGATCCGGGTCGCCGACGACGACGGTGAGGTCTCGCCGCATCTGCACTTCGCCCCGAACGGCGAGGACGCCGTGACCTGGCTCGGCCGCAGCTGCGCCGCCGCCCTCGCGCACATCGTCTGCGGCGACCCGGCCGTCACCGTCGGCCACTGCCACGCCGCCGCCTGCGAGCTTCACGTGGACGACTCCCGCAACTGCGCCCGGCGGTTCTGCTCCAACGCCTGCGCCGGCCGCACCACGGTCGCCGCCCACCGCGCCCGCCGCCGGGCGGCGCAGGTATAGGCGGCGCATCGGCAACACCGCATCACGAGCTCTTCATCGGCCCTTTCGCTGGGCGGCGCCGGTCGGCCCGCCAAGTCGCCAAGGAGATTTGGTCCCGTGCCGTTCATACCCTGGACATGAGCGATGACCTGCGGGGATGCCGTCCGGTGCGATCCTGTGCCATGGGCCACCGAGCGCGCTCGAAAGCGCACGCGCGCGCCTGATCCCCGTTGGTCCGGCACCGCGTCCGACAACCTCGAGCAACGGCGAGGAACCGATGAACCCGAGCAAAGCCGACCGTTCTGAGCAGGCCGTCGCCGAAGGTGACGCCGATACCGCGGCCGGGGTCAAGCCACTGCTCGATGCCCCACAGACGGCTGCGGCGGGCGTCGCGATGTGGATTTTCGTCGTCGCACCGATGATCTGCCTGGTCGTCGCGGTGCCGTTGGTGTGGGGACGGGGCTTGTCCGCGCTGGACGTCGGCATGGCCCTGGTTGCCTACCTGGTGTCCGGCTTCGGCCTCACGGTCGGCTATCACCGTCTCTTCACGCACCGCTCGTTCAAGGCAAAGCGGGGCCTGCGCATCGCCCTGGCCGTCGCGGGCTCGCTGGGGGTCGAGGGATCGCCGGTGCAGTGGGTGGCGAACCACCGCCGCCACCACGCTTTCGCCGACCGCGAGGGTGACCCGCACTCGCCCTGGCGCTTCGGAACCGACACGCGTGCGCTGCTCAAGGGGCTTCTCCACGCGCACATCGGGTGGATGCTGAAGCGTGAACTGAGCAACCGGTCCAGGTTCGCGCCCGACATCGCCGCCGATCCCGACCTGCGGCTCATCGGCCGGCTCTTCGGGCCGCTGACGGCCGTCTCGCTCCTGGCCCCCGCGCTGGTCGGCGGGCTCGTCACCGGCACCTGGACCGGTGCGCTGACCGGATTCTTCTGGGCCGGTCTGATGCGGATGGCGCTGCTGCACCATGTCACCTGGTCGGTGAACTCCGTCTGCCACGTCGCGGGCAGGCGTCCGTTCGCCAGTCGGGACAAGGCCACCAACTTCTGGCCGCTCGCACTGCTGTCCTTCGGCGAGAGCTGGCACAACTCCCATCATGCTGACCCCACGGGCGCACGCCACGGTGTGCTGCCGGGCCAGCTCGACCCGTCGGCCCGCCTGATCTGGGTGTTCGAGAAGCTGGGCTGGGCCTACGACGTTCGCTGGCCGAGCGCGGACCGGCTCAGTGCTCGTCTGCTCCCCGAACCGGCCGGTCAGCAGGGGTCCGCAGCCTGACGCCCTCGGGCGGCGCGTCGCGCCTGGTGCACCGCGACGAGCATGACGATCACGGAGGTCAACGCGAGCGCGGCGCCGGTGTGGAGCGGCGCCGTGTAGCCGAGGCCCGCGGTGATGGCCAGGGCGCCGAGCCAGGCGCCGAGGGTGTTGCCGACATCGGACGCGGAGACGTTGGCGCTCGCGGCCGGCGCCGCGCCGTCGGCGGCGTCGGTCACCCGAGTGATCATGCCGGGTACGGCGGCGAACCCGGCCACGCCCAGCAGAAAGGCCAGTAGCACCGACGCCACGGCACTGCCGGCCGGCAGACCGAACACGGCCAGGGTGATGGTCAGTGCGAGCAGTGCGAGCACCAGGGCGCGGTCGCGGTCCCGGTCGGCTGCCCTCCCGCCGATCAGGTTCCCTACGACCAGGCCGGCGCCGTACAGCATCAGCAGCCAGGCGACATCCGCCGCGGAGAACCCGCTGACCTCGGTGAAGGTGTACGCGATACAGCGGAACGCCCCGAACATCCCGCCGTAGCCGAGTGCCGTGGCGGTCAGCGTCAGCCACACCTGCCAGGACCCGAACGCCCGGAACTGGTCCCGCATGCCGGCCGGCGCCACCCCTTGCCTGTCACCGACCTCGATCTACCCATGAACCGACTCTCACCGCCGACGGTGGCCCCGTCCATGGACAGAGATCTCCCGGAGCTTGGGCGAAGCCGTAAATGCGTTGGACGGGGTCGGCAGTCGGTGCGTAACGTCCGTGGGACCGTGACGTCGTGCGAGGAGGTGAGACCCATGAACGCTGTAGCAGAATGGGTGCTCCCTTTCCCCGTCACGGTCGGGCGATTGACGTAGGTGTCGCCGGGAGCGCCTTCACGACAAGGCCTCCCGAAAGGCAACAACCCATGCAATCTGTGTGTTTCACCACGGAGACGACGTCGGACGGTGTCGTCGAACGCGACTTCACCGTGGGTGAGATCCCCGGCGTGCTCTGGTCGCCCGAATCCGGCCCCGCATCCGACCTCGAACGCGCGCCCCTGGTGCTGATGGGCCACGGCGGCGGCACCCACAAGAAGTGGCCGGCGATGACGGGCCGGGCCCGACTCCTCGTGACCGGCTGCGGCTTCCACGTCGCCTGTATCGACGCACCCGGTCACGGCGACCGGCCGCGTACCGCGCACGACGAGCGAGAGATCGCCGCGCTGTACCGGGCGAGGGAGGCGGGTGAGCCGGAAGGCCCCGTCGTCGTCCGCTACAACGCCCACCTGGCAGAACGTGCCGTCCCCGAGTGGCAGGCGACCCTCGACGCCCTCCAGGAACTTCCGGAGATCGGCGGCGCGGGGCCGGTCGGCTACTACGGCCTGAACATGGGCACCGCGATCGGCGTGCCGCTGACCGCGGCCGATCCCAGGATCACCGCCGCGGTCTTCGGCCTCCACTGGCCCGATGCCCTGGCCGAGCCGGCCCGGCGGATCACCGTCCCGGTCGAGTTTGCGCTCCAGTGGGACGACGAGCACATTCCGCGCGAGGCCGGACTCGCGCTGTTCGACGCCTTCGCCTCGAAGGAGAAGACGTTGCACGCCAACACGGGCAGCCACAAGGAACTGCCCAGGTTCGAGGCGGACAGCGCGGCCCGCTTCTTCGCCCGGCATCTGGTCCGGGCCTCCACCTCACCTGCCCTGACCTGACGGGCCGTCGGCGCCCGGCCGCACCCGCCACTGCGGCCGGGCGCCGCCACCGCTCATCGTGAATCCCTTTCTTCACGCCTTGACTTAACATCGGGAATATTGCTTGGATCTCAAGTCGGCGTTCCCTGTGAGCCGTTGGTGACGCAGCGGTCACATGCCTCCGGTTCGGCACGGCAACAACTCCCGACCCACCAGAGCCCAGGAGCAGTTGTGAGACGTACGCTCACCACGATCGCGGCCGTAGCTGTCATGACACTGCCACTCATCGCCGCGGGCCCCACCACGCACGCCGACCGGCCCGCGAGCGACCGCGCAGGGCACGGCCAGGTCGTGACAGGCACCTACTCCACCGGCGGCGCTCGGGCGTGGCGGTCCCTGCCGACCGTCAGGACGGGCACGGACACCGGCGGCCCGGTCGACGCCACCGTGGTCGCCGACCCCAGCGCCCTCCGCCAGAAGTACACGGGCATCGGCTTCTCCCTGGACGAGACCAGCGTGTCCAACCTGTGGAAGCTCACCCCCGCCGAGCGGACGAAGGCCATCCGGCTGCTGGTCGACCCCGTGCACGGCGCCGGCCTCGACCGGTTCCGGCTGACGATCGGCAGCCCCGACCTCATCGAGCACCTCCCGTTCTGGTCGGAGGACGACCTGCCCGACGGAGTCCCCGACGACTTCGGCCTGAAGCACTTCTCCATCCGGCGCGATCTCGACCTGCACATCATCGACACGATCAAACTCATCCAGCGCTACAACCCCCACGCCACGTTCTTCGCTTCGGCGTGGAGCGCGCCGGCCTGGATGAAGACGAACAACCGGTTCCTCGGCGAGGTCGCCCTCAAGCCCGGGAGCAACACGGACTACTACCAGGTCGGCAAGTTGCGGGACGACTGCATCGAGGTGTTCGCCCGGTACTACGTCAAGTTCGTCCAGGCGTACGCCCGCCAGGGCATCCGCGTGGACGCACTGACCCTGCTGAACGAGCCGGGCATGGACGTCGTCTACCCGGCCATGGACATCAGCGTCGCACAGCAGCAGAAGCTGGCCCTGGCGATCAAGCGCGAACTCCATGCCGCCCACCTGGGCACCCAGCTCTACGTGCACGACTTCAACTTCTGGGACTGGCGCGATCCCAACAGCACGGCGACGAAGAACTACTACCGCATCTTCGAGGACGCCCCGGACGGCTCGGTGACCGGCGCCCAGGTCCGCAAGGCGGCGGACGCCATCGCCTTCCACCCCTACTGGGGCGACCCGACCGTCATGCGCGACGCCTACGAGCAGACCGGGAAGCCGGTCCAGCTCACGGAGACGAGCGACCTGTCGCCCTCGACCGTCCTCGACGACTTCCGCCTCGACGCCGGCTCCTACATCCTGTGGGCCCAGACCACGGACCAGGACGGCGGCACCCTGCACTGGACGCCGTCGCGGGACAACGACATCGACTGGGACCAGGTCGCGGCCACCACCAAGTGGCCCGACCGGCTGGTCACGGTGAACACCGCCACGAAGGCCTTCACGGTCCGCGACGAGCTGTACCAGCTGGGACAGTTCGCGAAGTACCTCGCACCCGGTGACGTACGCCTGGAGTCCAGCGCCGCGGAGGACGGTGTCAGCAACGTGGTCTACCGGACCCGCGACGGCGGCTACGTGGCCGTCCTCGGCAACGGAGCCGGTTCCGACCGCAGCGTCCGGGTGGTCGTCGGCGGCCAGACGTTCGTCGTGACCGTACCGGCGGGCTCCTTCGCCACCTACCGGTGGCAGGGCAAGGCGCCCACGAGCTCCCGCAACCACGCCCCGGTCCTCGCACCGGCCGCCGACGTCGTCGCCGACCAGTACGGCACCACTCAGAGGCAGTTGAAGGCCACCGACCCGGACGGCGACCGGCTCTCCTACTACGCCACCGAACTGCCCGACGGCGTCACCCTCGACCCGGCGACCGGTCTGGTCACGATCCGACCGACGGCCACCGGTGAGCAGGACCTGACCTTCTACGCCACCGACGGCAGGGCGCACGACAAGGTGACCCTCCACCTGACGGTCCGCCCGCACGCCGCACCCGTGGGCGAGACGATCGAGGCCGAGGGCTACACGGACCAGCACGGCTGGCCCGCCGACGGCGGCAACTTCATCGAGAGCAACCCGGCCGCCAGCGGCGGCAGGAACGTCGGATGGACCGCCCCCGGCAACTGGCTGACCTACCGCGTCGAGGTGCCGCGGACCGGCTCGTACGATCTCGAACTGCGCGTCGCCAACGGCACGGGCGCCACCGCGGCGAACGCCGTGTCCCTCCGGGACGACAGCGGCACGACCCTGGCGACGGCGTCCGTGCCCTCCACGGGCGGCTGGGCGAGCTACCGGTCGGTGCACGTACCCGTCGCCCTCCGGGCCGGAGAACAGACGGTCACCGTCTACTGCGAGACCGGCGGCTTCAACCTCGACTACCTGCGCCTCACCGCCTCCTGACAGCCGCCGTCCCCCGGCGCCGGACCGGCGTGAGCCCCCGGCTCGGGGTACGGCCAACCCCCCTGTGCGGCGACCGGCATGCCGGATGGTCGCGGCCGGTCCGATCCACAAAGCTGAGAAGGAGTCGCCGAACACCCGCAGCCAAGGAGGCCCTGCCTTGCTCACTCGCCGCGCCGCTGTACTCTCGGCCGTCGCCGCCGTCACCCTGTCCGCCGCCAACACGCGCACGGCGACGGCGGCGGTGCCACGCAAGGCCGTGCCCGTACGGCTGACACTGCCCGCGCCCAGTGGGCCGCACCCGGTGGGGACGGTCTCCCTGCACCTCGTCGACACCTCACGTGCCGATCCCTGGGTCACGACGCGGCCGTACCGGGAGCTGATGATCGACATCCGCTACCCGGCGCGTGCCGCGGGCGGTCACCCGAGGGCGCCGCAGATGCTGCCGGGGGAGGCCGCCGGCTTCGCCGCCGTCAACAACCTCACCCACGTGCCCGGCGACAAGGTCGACTGGGCGGCCACCCGCACCCACGCGTACGAAGCCGCCCCGGCCGACCGGGACCGGGGTCCGTACCCGGTCGTCTGCTACTCGCCCGGCGCCGGCGACCCGCGTTCCCTCGGCACCACCCTCTGCGACGACCTCGCCTCCCGTGGCTATGCCGTGGTGACGCTCGATCACACCTACGACGCCTCGGCCGTACAGTTCCCCGGCGGACGGGTCGAAAGCACGGTCCTGCCCGCCGAGTTCGACAAGGCCTACCCGGACCCCGGGCGCATCAGGGCGCTGCTCAGGAAGACGATGGCCGTACGGGTGGCCGACACCCGTTTCCTCCTCGACGCCCTGCCCGGTGCTCTGCCGGCGGAGCTGCGCGGCCTTGCTGACTGGGAGCGCATCGGCATGTTCGGCCACTCGGCCGGCGGCTTCACCGCGTTGCAGGCGATGCACGACGACCGGCGTATCGCGGCGGCGGCCGACTTCGACGGCGTCCTGGCGTACGTCCAGGAGGACAGCGACTCCGGCTACCTCTCCTCCGTCGCCGCCGACGGCCTCGACCGCCCGTTCCTGCTGGTCGGCAAGGACGGCAACGACCTGAGCACGGTGCCGTCCTGGAACGCCCTGTGGCGGCACAGCCGCGGCCGGGGCGAGGGCCTGACCCTGCGCGGCGCCGAACACGGCACATACACCGACGCGGAGGCGATGATCCCGCAGATCGCCCGTCAGCTCGGCCTGCCCCGCGGGACGGTTGTCGAGAACATCGGCACCATCGCACCGGGGCGCGCGATCGCCGCCGAACGGGCCTGTCTCGCAGCGTTCTTCGACCGGCGGCTGCGCGGCCGCGCCGGCGAGACCCTGCCGGGCCGCTACCCGCAGGTGCGCCCCTTCTTCCGGTGAGAAGCGCTCAACACGGTGAATCGTGGCGGGCCGTTGACCCGCAGCGGCGGGCCCGGTCAGTACCGGACCGGCAAGCTGAGCAGTCCGCGGGTGCGCATAGAGGGGCGCCAGCGCAGTTCGTCGGCAGGGACGTCGAGTTCCAGGCCGGGGAGGCGCTCCATCAGCGCCGCGAGGGCGATCTCGGTCTCCAGGCGGGCGAGCGGTGCGCCGAGGCAGTAGTGGATGCCGTGGCCCAGGGCCAGGTGCCCGGTGGAGTCGCGGCCGATGTCGAGCCGGTCGGGCTCGGGGTAGCGACGCGGGTCGCGGTGGGCCGCCGCCAGGGACAGCAGCACGGTCTCGCCCGCCGGGACGGTGACCCCGCCGATGGTGAGGTCCTCGGTCGGGAAGCGGCGGATGGCGAGCGGGGCGGGGCCGTCGTAGCGGGCCAGTTCCTCGACGGCCGCGCCGAGCCGGGCCGGATCGGCGCGCAGTGCGGCCAGTTGGGAGGGGTTGAGGAGCAGCGCCAGGGTGGCGTTGCCGATGAGGTGGACGGTGTTCTCGTACCCGGCGAACAGGATGAGGAAGGTCAGGGACATCAACTCGTCCTCGCTGAGCCGGTCTTCCTCGTCCCGTACGGCGATCATCGCGGAGAGCAGGTCGTCGGCGGGCTCGGCGCGCTTGCGGGCGAGCAGCCGGGCGAAGAAGGCGAGCAGCGCCCCTACCGCCTCCTTCGCCCGTTCGGGTCGGGTGGGGTCGGGGACGACGAGCGCGTCGGTCCAGGACCGGAAGTCCGGCCGGTCCTCCTCGGCCACGCCCAGCAGCTCGCAGATCACGGCGATCGGCAGCGGCGCGGCGTAGGTGGCGATCAGGTCGGTACGGCCGAGCGGTGCGACGGCGTCGAGCAGGGCGTCGGCGGTCCGCCGGACGGGTTCGCGGAGCAGGGCGACGCGGCGCGGGGTGAAGGCCTGGGACACCAGGCCCCGGACGCGGGTGTGGTCCGGCGGGTCCATGTTCAGCAGGTTGGCGTCGAGCGCGGGCGGCAGCGCGAGCCCGCCGTAGCCGCCGGGTTTCGCGTGGGCCTTGTCGAGCGAGAGCCGCGGGTCGGCGAGGGCCTGCCGCACGTCCTCGTACCGCGTCACCAGCCAGGCCGGAAGCCCGTCGGTGCCGGCGAAGCGATGAACGGGTCCGGCCTCCCGAAGCCGGGCGTACACGGCGTACGGGTCGGCGAGCAGCTCCACGGGGTCAACGGCGTTCGGCGCAGGGGGTGTTGTACTGGCGTCCATGACTCACACCCTAGACACCCGGCGCACTCGCCCGCGGTGAAGGCGCTGCCCGCCGCGAGAGGCCCGGAAGGGGCTTCATGCGGGGAGCCAGGACAAGCCGTCCGCGGTGAGGTCGCCGCCTCGGCCAAGGAAGCCTGAGCACCAGTTGCGCTGTCCTGCCGGCGGCGGCTCGGGCCGGTGGCTCACCGCGCTGCTCCCCTTCCCGGGCGGCGAGGCACCGTGCGCGGTGCGGTGCGGGAAGCGCCCGAAGGACGCAGCGCGACCCCGGTGATCGAGACGGTGGAGCCGCTGGGGGCTACGCGCTGTGCGGCCGCAGTCCGTCGGTTCGGGCTGATGATCCGTCCCACGAGGTTGCAGTGCCTGCGCGACCGGCGTTTTCTGGAAGTATCCGATGGTGAAACATGAGCGCCTAGGGTGCGGCATGGACCGGGGACTCTGTCTCGATGTGTTTCTCCTGAGCAGAGCCTCGGTTGTGCGGTCCGTCGTCGTCGCCCGGCGTTCGACGCGGAGGTGAACCAGGTGAAAGCCGTTGTCTATGAGAAGCCCTTCAGCGTCGCTGTCAGGGATGTCGACGATCCGCATATCCAGCACCCGAACGACGTGCTGGTACGGGTCACCTCGACCGCCATCTGCGGATCCGACCTGCACATGTACGAGGGCCGTACGGCAGCCGAGTCGGGCATCGTCTTCGGACACGAGAACCTCGGCATAGTCGAGGAGGTCGGCTCCGGCGTGACCTCCCTGTCCAAGGGCGACCGCGTGGTCATGCCCTTCAACGTCGCCTGCGGGTTCTGCAAGAACTGTCTGGCCGGCAAGACCGGCTTCTGCCTCACGGTCAATCCGGGCTTCGCCGGCGGAGCCTACGGCTATGTGGCCATGGGCCCCTACAAGGGCGGGCAGGCAGAGCTGCTGCGGGTACCGTTCGCCGACTTCAACTGTCTGAAGCTGCCGCCGGGCGACGAGTTCGAGACCGATTTCGTGCTGCTCGCCGACATCTTCCCGACCGGGTACCACGGCTGCGAGCTCGCCAAGTTGTCCCCCGGCGAGAGTGTGGCCGTCTTCGGGGCCGGCCCGGTCGGGCTGATGGCCGCGTATTCGGCGCTGCTGCGCGGTGCGTCCAAGGTGTTCTCGGTCGACCGGGTGCCCGAGCGGCTCGCCAAGGCCGAGGAGATCGGGGCGATACCGATCGACTTCACCAAGGGCGACCCCGCCGAGCAGATCAAGGAACAGACCGGAGGCGAGGGGACCGACAAGGGCGTCGACGCGGTCGGCTACCAGGCCCAGGCGCACGACGCCAGCCACGAGGAACCCGCCGTCGTCCTGAACGCCCTCGTCGACACGGTACGGCCGACGGGCATGCTCGGCGTACCGGGCCTGTACGTCCCGTCCGACCCGGGCGGACCCGACGAACACGCCAAACACGGCCTGCTGCTGGTCTCCATCGGCCGGATGTTCGAGAAGGGCCAGCAGATGGGCACCGGCCAGTGCAACGTCAAGCAGTACAACCGCCAGCTGCGTGACCTGATCATCGCGGGGCGGGCCAAGCCCAGCTTCGTGGTCTCCCACGAACTGCCGCTGGAGGAGGCACCGGCAGCGTACGAGAAGTTCGACAAGCGGATCGAGGGCTACACCAAGGTCGTCCTGCATCCCGGCCACGCTCTCGCGGCGTAGGACCCGTCTTCACGGCGCGGCGGACCGGCTTCCGTGGCCGGTCCGCCGCGAGTCGCGCCTTCGTCACTCGACGGCACGGCCCGAATGCGGTGGCTCCGGCGGCCGGAACTCGCGCCCGACTGTCTCTGTAGGAGCCGCGGTGAGGGCGGTGATCCACTGGGCGGGCCAGGGTGCGCTCACCCGTTCCTCCCCCTGCGGCACGTGTACGACCGTGTAGCGACCGGACGCCGAGAGCCGACGCGGCCGGCCGTGGGTCTCCTCGCCCCACACCTCGAACCGGAACGTCATGGAGCGTGCCGATGCGTTCCACCCCGAGGACCGTGGTCACCTCCTGCTGGAACCAGAGGGGAGAGGCGAAGCCGACCTCGTAGTGCACGCGGGGCGCGGCACCGAAATAGCCGTCGACACCACGCTCGCGTACCAGAGCCGCCTCGGCCGCCTCCACGAACCGCACCACCGCGGAGTTGTGGTAGTGCCCGGAGGCATCGGTGTCCGGCCACTCCACACGGCACCGGTAGACGGTGCGGGCCATTCCAGGAGCCGTGGGCCGTACTTGCGAGGCAACAGGAAGTGATATCTCGTATTTTTCACGGCCGTCATTTAAAGTCAACACGTCAGCTCGCGGTCTGCGGGTGGTGGTGGGGTTGCCCGAACCCTGACAGAGCGAAAGAGGCGACGTGAAACTTGCATCCCTCGCCGTCGACGGCGTGCGGCGGTCCGGTGTCGTGAACGCGTCCGACCCGGAGGAGAAGGCCATGGACCACGTCTTCGGCCTTCTCGTCGCCAACGACGTCTCCCAGCGCGATCTCCAGCGGGCGCACGGCGGCGAGTGGCTCAAGGGCAAGAGCATCGACGCGACCATGCCGCTCGGGCCCTGGCTGACGACGGCCGACGAGATCGACGACCTCACCGGTCTGCGGGTGCGGTGCGAGGTCAACGGCCGGCTGTTGCAGGACGCGACCAGCGGCCAGATGGCCTTCTCCGTCCCCCGGATCATCGCCGAACTCAGCCGCGGCATGACCCTGCGCGCCGGGGACGTGGTTCTCACCGGCACACCGAGCGGCATCGGCAATGCCCGCGAGCCGCAGATCTTCTCACCGACGGCGATGTGGTCGTGACCTGGGTCGGCGGACTCGGTGAGCTCCGCAACACCGTGCGCCGGACCCGCCTCACCTGAGCGGATTCCGGCCCGGCGGAGTGCGCAGGGGGTCTGCCGGACCACCAGGCCGGCAGACCCCCGCTGTTCCGTCGCCGTCAGCCGTGACGTCCCGCGGCCTGGTACTCGTCGTCCGCGGCGGGAGAGGAGCCGACGTCGGTTCCCGGTTCCGCCCGGTCGGCGTGGCCCGGCCACCAGGCCGCGTGACCGATGAGCGCGGTGAGGCTCGGGGTGAAGAACATCGCCATGACGAACGCGGCGACCGCGATGCCGAAGGAGACCGCGAAGCCCATCTCCGTGAGCAGCGCGTTGCCCGCCAGCATCATCGTGGCGAAGGTCGCCGCCAGGATGAAGCCCGCCGCGGCCACCGTCGGACCGGCGTGCCGCAGCGCCATCCCGGCCGCCTCGCGCGGGTTGCGGCCCTCCCGGGCCTCCTCGCGGAGCCGGGCGATCATGAGGATGTTGTAGTCCGTGCCGATGGCGACCACGAAGAGATACATGATCACCGGGAGCATGAACATCAGCCCGGGCTTGTTCTGCGCATCCTGGAAGATCCAGACCGTGGCACCGAGCGTGGAGCCGAAGCCGAGCCCGACCGAGGCGATCAGGTACCAGGGGGCGACCACACTGCGCAGCAGGAGCCCCAGGATGACCATGATCAGCAGTGCGGCGACGGGGAACACGGTCCGGTAGTCGTGGTTGACCGCGGCGTCGATGTCCTTGTAGATCGAGGACATACCGCCCACGAGAGCCTCGGTGCCCTCGGGAGCGTTGGCGTGCGCGACGTCACGCACCCCGCCCACGGCCTCTATCGCCTTGTCCGTCGACGCCTCGTACTTGAGCGTGACGGTGAAGTCCGCTGTCGTACCAGCCTTGTTCACCTGGGTCATCCGGGCGCTCGCGACGCCGTCCACGGTACTGAGCTTCCGTGCGTACGTGCCGAAGTCCGCCGTGTCCAGCGGCTTGCCGTCCGTGCTGGACAGATAGACGTCGGTGGGTGCGGCGGCGCCCGCCGAGTACGCCTTCTGCATCTGGTCCTGGACGACCATGGACTCCTTGGTCTTGGGCATCGAGCCCGACGCCAGGTCGAACGTGGCCTTGTAGCCGAGCGTGCCGAGCGACAGCACGACCAGGACGAGACCGGAGACCGCCGCGGTCAGCGCCGGGCGGCGCTGCACCCCACGGCCCAGGGCCGCGAAACGCGCGTTGGCCGGCTCCCGTTGCCACGACTTCGAGGGCCAGAACACCTTCGGGCCGATGAGCGAGACGACGGCCGGGATCAGCGTCAGGCCCGCGATCAGGGTGACCGACACCGCGATGGCCAGCGCCGGGCCCATCTGCTTCAGGAAGCCCAGCGTGGACAGCACCAGCGCGAGGAAGGCGATGATCACCGCGCCGGCCGCCGAGGCGATGGCCTCACCGACCCGGCCGACGGCGTTGACCATGGCCTGCTTGGGTTCGTCACCCGCCCGCAGGCGTTCGCGATAACGGAACATCAGGAACAGGAAGTAGTCCGTGCCCACGCCGAAGAGCACGACGATCAGGATCGACGAGACGGAACTGTTCGCCTGAAGGTCGAACAGCTTGGTGGCGTACGCGATCAGCCCGTTGGCGATGGCCGACACCACGCCGATCACCACGAGGGGCAGGAAGGCCAGGATCGGCGCCCGGAAGATGATCAGCAGAGTCACCAGGATGATCACGAAGGTGCCGATGCCGATCAGCGCCTCACCGCGCTTGGACGAGTCCTGCTGGTCCAGGGCCTGCGCGGCCGAGCCGCCGAGCTTGACCTCCAGGTCCGTGCCCTTGGCCAGTTGCTTGACGTCGTCGCGCAACACCTTGGCCGCGTCCGCCTGGACGGGCTGGCCGGCCTTCTTGCTGTCCATCTGCACCAGGGTCAGGGTGTACCTGCCGTCCTTGGACGGCTGGCCGGGGACGACCTTCTGTACCTGGTCGATGTGCTTGTCACCCAGTTCGGTGGTGATCCGGGCGACGTCCTTCAGATCGGCGGCGCTGAGCTTGCCGCCGTCGGTGCGCTGGTACAGCGCGATCGCGGACGGTGTGAAGGCGCTGGGGAACGCCTTCTGCTGAAGATCGGCCGCTTTGATCGACTCGTAACTCTTGGGCAGGAAACTGCTCTCGTCGCTGTTCGAGGGCAGGCTCGGGGCGGTGGCGACGATCGCCACCGCCGCGATCAGCCATGCCACGATCGTCCAGACAGGATGCCGGACGACGGCAGTGCCAATACGTCGGAACATGCGGAAGGTCCTCCTGGGTAGGAAGATCACCGCAGCCCGGGGAGCGGACCCTGGCATCGGCGACCCCGACCGGCACGTGTCCAACGGGCCGGTCGCATAGTTGTCTTGCGGTCATATGGTAGGGATCACGGGTGGAGATCGGTCCAGTGAGTTTCCGGTAGCCCGACGACCGTCTCACGTGCGGCCCTGTCATCTGTACGGCAGGAACCCGGTCGGCGACCATCAAAGACATGATCGCCGTACCGTCGCCCGCCCGAAAGGCCGAACCATGTCAACGATCCGCCAGTGGCAGCTGCGGGCCGCGTTCGCGGTGCGGCTGTCGGAGATGTACGGGCGGGAAGTGCCCGCCTACACGACGCTGGTGGACGTCTCGCGCGAGGTCAACGAGGACGTACTGCGCGCCCGGGGAGCCGACGCCGAACGCCTCGGATCCATCGGCCGGGTGACCGCCGAGCGGCACGGGGCCATCCGCGTCGGCACACCGCGGGAACTGCGCCAGGTCGCCCGTGTCTTCGGCGCCCTCGGTATGCACCCGGTCGGCTTCTACGACCTGCGGGAGGCCGCCGCCAGCGCCGTCCCCGTCGTCTCCACCGCCTTCCGCCCGGTCGAGGGCGAGGAACTCGCCCGCAACCCCTTCCGGGTGTTCACCTCCATGCTCACCTCCGCCGACCCGCGCTTCTTCGACCCCGACCTGCGTGCGCGCCTGGAGACCTTCCTGGCCGGCCGCGAACTCTTTCCCCCCGAACTGCTCACGCTGGCCGACCGAGCCGCGGCCGACGGCGAACTGCCGGCGGACGAAGCCGAGCGCTTCCTCGGGCTGGCCGTGCGGGTCTTCGAGTTGTCGAAGGAACCGGTGGACCGGGCCTGGTACCGCACCCTGGAGAAGGTCTCCGCCGTCGCCGCCGACATCGGCGGCGTCCGTGGCACGCACATCAACCACCTCACCCCGCGCGTCCTGGACATCGACGAGTTCTACCGCCGTATGACGCACCGCGGTGTAGAGATGATCGACACCGTCCAGGGCCCGCCGGCCTGGAAGGGCCCAGACGTCCTGCTGCGCCAGACCTCCTTCCGGGCCCTGGCCGAAACCCGCCTCATGCGCACCGAGGACGGCAGCGTCGTCAGCGGCTCCCTGCGGGTGCGCTTCGGCGAGGTCGAGGCCCGCGGCATCGCCCTCACCCGCACCGGACGGGCCCACTACGACGAACTCCTCGGCCGCGTCGACGAGCAGGCGTCCCAGAACCCCACGGCGGCGCGCGGTGACATCGCGCGCGCCGTCTGGGAGCGGCACATGCCCGCCGGCGAGGAGGAACTCGCGGCCCAGGGGCTGGCGTACTTCACCTACCGGCTCGCCGACGGGCGGCCGCGCGACGGCGGCCGTCCGCCCACCCATGCCGGCGAACTGGTGCGGCAGGGCTGGGTGCTGGCCGAGCCCATCGTCTACGAGGACTTCCTGCCCCGCTCCGCCGCCGGCATCTTCCAGTCCAACCTCACCGGCGAGGGCACCCGCGACAACGACCAGCAGGGCACCGCCTACGACGCCGACTGGCTTTCCGGCGCCATCGGCCGCGAGGTCCTCGACCCCTTCGCCCTCTACGAGCAGCAGCAGGACCGCTCCCTCGCCCATGTCGCCCGCGCCCTGGGCCTCACCGGCCCTCCGCTGACCCCTCACCCTCTGGAGGTCCCACGATGACCAGCACCGCGCTGCCGACCACGGACGATCTGCGCACCCGCGCCCGGGCCTGCCTGCGGACCATCGGTGCGCGGGTCGCGGAGGGCGACGACTTCCCGGCTCGCACCCCCATCACCGGCGAGCACCTCTTCGGGCTGCGCGCGGCCACCGGCGACGACATCGAGGAGGCCCTCGCCGCCGCCCGTGCCGCCTTTCTCACCTGGCGCACCACACCCGCCCCGCGGCGCGGCGAACTCGTACGCCGGCTCGGGGAGTTGCTGCGTGAGCACAAGAGCGACCTGGCCGATCTCGTCACCGTCGAGGCGGGCAAGATCCGCTCCGAGGCGCTCGGCGAGGTCCAGGAGATGATCGACATCTGTGACTTCGCGGTCGGCCTGTCCCGCCAGCTGTACGGCCGTACGATCGCCTCCGAACGCCCCGGCCACCGGCTGGCCGAGACCTGGCACCCGCTCGGCGTGGTCGGCGTCATCTCGGCCTTCAACTTCCCCGTCGCCGTGTGGTCCTGGAACACGGCCGTCGCCCTGGTCTGCGGCGACACGGTGGTCTGGAAACCCTCGGAGCTCACCCCGCTGACCGCCGTGGCCTGCCACCACCTGCTCGCCCGCGCCGCGGAGGAGACCGGCGCACCCCGTGACGTACACCGTCTCCTGCTCGGTGACCGCGCGGTCGGCGAGCGGCTCGTCGACGACCCCCGGGTGGCCCTCGTCAGCGCCACGGGCTCCACCCGGATGGGCCGCGAGGTCGGCCCGCGCGTCGCCGCCCGGTTCGGCCGCAGCCTGCTGGAACTCGGCGGCAACAACGCGGCGATCGTCGCCCCGTCCGCCGACCTGGACCTCGCCGTCCAGGGCATCGTCTTCGCGGCGGCCGGCACGGCGGGCCAGCGGTGCACCACACTGCGCCGCCTCATCGTCCACCGCGACATCGCCGACCCCCTCGTCGAGCGCCTGACCGCGGTCTACGGCAGGCTGCCGGTCGGCAGCCCGTTCGACGACACGACGCTGGTCGGCCCGCTCATCTCCACCGCCGCCCTCGACGCCATGCACCACGCCCTCACCCGCGTCCAGGCGCAGGGCGGCAAGGTCCTGGCCGGCGGAAACCGGCGGCTGGCCGACGCGGCACCGGCGGCCGCCTACACCGAGCCCGTCCTGGTGCGCGTCGACGAACAGACCGACGTCGTACGGGAGGAGACCTTCGCGCCGATCCTGTACGTCCTCGCCTATGACACCCTCGACGAGGCGATCGCACTGCACAACGACGTCCCGCAGGGCTTGTCGTCCAGCATCTTCACCCGGGACCAGCGGGAGGCCGAGATCTTCCTGTCCGCCGCCGGCTCCGACTGTGGTATCGCCAACGTCAACATCGGCACCTCCGGAGCCGAGATCGGCGGTGCCTTCGGCGGCGAGAAGGACACCGGAGGGGGCCGCGAGTCCGGCTCCGACGCCTGGAAGGCGTACATGCGCGCGACCACCAACACGGTCAACTACTCCGGCGAACTGACCCTTGCCCAGGGCGTCAGCTTCCTCTGACGAGGCCCTGGAAGTAGGCGGCGGCCCGGCTCACGTCCCGGAAGCTGTTTCGAGATGTTGCCCACGACCACCGCCGCTAGGTGCTCGGCGTCGCCGCACACTCTCTTCTCCGGCAGCGGTGCGTACACGGTCAGCTGGAACAGCTCCACGGTGTGGTCGCCGGCGGAGTTCGGGTACGTGCGGTGGGGTGTCCGCACGGTGCAGCTGTCGTCCTCGGCCTCCTCCGCGACGAAGTAGCCGCGTGTTCCGGCGACTTCCACAGGATGCCCGTCGTCGGAGTCCAGCGAGCTGTCGCGGCTGAACTGGATCTCCACCTCGCGGTTGCCGTCGTCGCTGGACCAGTCGCAGCCCCACCCGCCGAAGCCGCGGTCCCGGTTGTCCACGTCGACGGCGGGCACACGAGTGAGGGAGGCCGCGTCGACCAGTCTTCAGGGGTCGGCCGTGCGGGCCTCACCATCGTGCCGGCGGCCCGCACTGTGGCCGGGGGCTTCGCATCCGTGGCGGTGTTCTTGTCGTCCTCTCTCACGCGTCACGGCAGAGGCTCGCCGAACGCCTCGGCGCCAGATTCGTCGTGGCCGCCGCCCGGCGTTCCGGCCGCTCCCTCGGGCAGCAGGAAGGCGGTGAGCGCGGCCGTGTCGTCCTGCAACTTGTCGTGGCTGTACGCCAGCAGATCCTGATGGAGCCGTTCCAGCAGCTCCGGGGGCGGCATCGGCCCCCACGAGCGCAGCCGCTGGAGCAGGGGGTAGAAGGAACCGTCCGGGTCGCGGGTCTCGGTGACGCCGTCCGTGTAGAGCAGCAGCTGGTCGCCCGGGCCGAAGGGGTAGGTGTCGACGCGGTAGGGGTCGCCGACGAGCATGCCGAGGTTCAGGGGCAGCCCAGGCCGCCCCCGGTCCAGCTCGCTCACCTCGCCGGGGCGGATGAGCAGCGGCGGCGGATGGCCGCAGTTGAGGACGCGGACGACCCTCTCGTCGTCGGGGATCTCGGCGAAGACGGAGGTGACGAACCGCTCGCCCGTCTCGCTGCCGCCCAGCTGGTCGGCCCGGCGCGTCATGCTGATGTCCACCCGCTCCACCAGGGCACGCAGATCGGGTTCGTCGTGCGCGGCCTCACGGAACGCGCCCAGCATCGCGGCGGCGGTCTCCACCGCGAGCAGGCCCTTGCCCCGCACGTCACCGATGAGCAGCCGTACCCCGTACGCGGTCGGCACGGCCTCGAAGAGGTCGCCACCGATCCGTGCCTCCGCGGCGGCGGACAGGTAGAAGCTCTCCAGCAGCAGGTTCCCGATCCGGTGCGGGACCGGTCTGAGCAGGACGCGCTGCGCGATCTCGGCCACGAACCGGACGTCGGCCAGGGTGCGTTCCCGGCGGATCCGGTGCGCGGCCAGGATCGTGCCCAGGGCGCCCACCAGGGCCGTACACCCGTAGGCGGCCACGTAATGACGTTCCCAGAGCAAGCCGACGGTCCGCCCCGCGCAGCACGGGGTTCCGGCCAGTAAAAGTTCGAGGCCGATGGCGAAGGCGGTGGCACCGGCGACCACGACGGGCGGGTGCGCGAAGGCGGTCACCACGGGCAGGGCGATCAGTGCGAAGCTGACCGGCCAGTCCACGGGGGTGACCGGTTCGATCAGCAGTACACCGACGACGTACAGGACCGGAAGCCAGCGCATCCACGCGGGGGGCGCGGGCAGTGCTGGGTTCTGACCGTCGTGCCTCACCCGGGACTCCTGGCATACGAATCTCGACAAGACGCCCAGCCTCCCGGGCCGCAGCCCGACGCGCCGGTGATTGCTCCACCCAGCGGCATGTTCCGGCGGCCGCGGCAGCGTTCGTCTTCATCTTCGAAACATTCGAGGATGGTGAGGATCTGTAATCGATCTTGAACTGGTCAATTGTCGACAGAGCCGATCGCCTTTCCGTCCGCCATTCGCCTGAGGTGCCGCTGTTGCCGAATCGGTCAAGCGAAGGTTTCGAAACAGTTACCGAAACTGTTGACAGATGGCATGGGCAGACCAACACTCCCACCAAGCCACACCCGCACAGGCCACACGAGGAGGCACTCCATGAACCCGCTCGACCACGCCCTGAGCCGCCGGAGCGCCGGCGCCCTGCTGCTGGGCGCCGCCGCCGGGCTGGCTCTGCCCGGCACTGCCCGCGCCGCCACCGTCGTCACCACGAACCAGACCGGCACCAGCAACGGCTACTACTACTCGTTCTGGACCGACGCGCAGGGCACGGTCTCCATGACCCTGGGCTCCGGCGGCAACTACAGCGCCGGCTGGAGCAACACGGGCAACTTCGTCTGCGGCAAGGGGTGGAGCACCGGCGCCCGCCGGAACGTGACCTACTCGGGCAGCTTCAGCCCGTCCGGCAACGGCTACCTGTCCCTCTACGGCTGGACGTCCAACCCGCTCGTCGAGTACTACATCGTCGACAACTGGGGCACCTACCGGCCCACCGGCACATACAAGGGCAGCGTTACCAGCGACGGCGGCACGTACGACATCTACCTGACGACGCGGTACAACGCCCCGTCCGTCGAAGGCACCAAGACCTTCAACCAGTACTGGAGCGTTCGCCAGTCGAAGCGCACCGGCGGCACCATCACCACCGGCAACCACTTCGACGCCTGGGCCAGGGCCGGCATGTCCCTCGGCAGCTTCAGCTACTACCAGATCCTCGCGACCGAGGGCTACCAGAGCAGCGGCAGCTCCAACATCACGGTGGCGTGATGAGTGCCGTAGCGGAACGCTCATTACGCCCCTTGCTGGCTACCGCCGCCACCCTCGCGCTGGCCGCCGCGGGCACGCTCGCCGTAGGCGCCGCCCCGGCCCACTCCGCCACCTGCGCCGGCTACGTCGGTCTCACCTTCGACGACGGGCCGTCCACCGCCCACACGCCGGGCCTGCTCAGCGCCCTCAAGGCGAACGGGTTGCGGGCCACCCTGTTCAACGAGGGCCAGTACGCGGCCGCCTACCCGGCCCAGGTCCGGGCCGAGGTGAGCGCGGGCATGTGGGTCGGCAACCACAGCTACACCCACCCGCATCTGACCCAGCAGACCCAGGCGCAGATCGACTCCGAGATCTCCCGCACCCAGTCGGCCGTCGCCGGCGCCGGTGGCGGGATCCCGGTGCTCTTCCGGCCGCCTTACGGCGAGACCAACGCGACCGTGCGCACCGTCGAGGCCAAGTACGGGCTGACCGAGATCATCTGGGACGTCGACTCGCAGGACTGGAACGGCGCGAGCACCGACGCGATCGTGCAGGCCGTCTCCCGGCTCACCAGCGGCCAGATCATCCTCATGCACGAGTGGCCGGCCAACACGCTCGCTGCGATCCCGCGCATGGCGCAGACCCTTACGGCCAAGGGACTGTGCTCCGGGCGGATCTCCGCACAGACCGGCCGCGCGGTCGCTCCCTGAGAACAGGTGCACAAGGGGCGCGGCGGTCGGCCAACCGCCGCGCCATCCTCATGGCTTCGGATGAAAAGGGATCTTTCGCACGCTCTCCGACGCTAGGTTCGTCCTCGTGGACTACTACGACCTGGGCGGTCACAGCCGGCGCGTGACCACGTCGTCCCCCGAGGCGCAGACGTGGTTCGACCGGGGGCTGATCTGGACCTACGCCTTCAACCACGAGGAGGCCGTCCGCTGTTTCGAGGCGGCCGGCGCGGCGGACCCGGAGTGTGCCATGGCCGACTGGGGCGTGGCCTACGCCCTCGGCCCCAACTACAACAAACCCTGGGACTTCTTCGACCAGGAGGAGATCGCACGCACGGTGGAGCGCACGCACGCCGCCGTGGAGCGCGCCCACGCCAAGGCCGCCCACGCGACCCCCGTCGAGCGGGCCCTCGTCGAGGCTCTGCGCGCCCGCTACCCGCAGGCCGCGGCCCCGGACGCGGAGGCCTGCTCGGTGTGGAACACGGCCTACGCCGACAGCATGCGCGGAGTGTACGAACTGGTGCCCGACGACCTCGACGTCGCCGCCCTGTACGCCGACGCTCTGATGAACCTCACCCCATGGCAGCTCTGGGACATCCGCAGCGGCCGGCCTGCCGAAGGCGCCCGCACCGTGGAGGCCAAGGCCGTGCTGGAGCGCGCCCTCGGTACCGAGGCGGCCGCTCGCCACCCCGGCCTGCCGCACCTCTACATCCACCTGATGGAGATGTCACCCACCCCCGAGACCGCCCTGCCCGTCGCCGACCTGCTGCGCGACCTGGTCCCCGACGCCGGGCACCTCCAGCACATGCCCTCGCACCTGGAGGTCCTCTGCGGCGACTACCGGCGCGTGCTCTCCGACAACGCCGCGGCCGTCGCCGCCGACGACAAGTACCACGCCCGCGCCGGCGCGATGAACTTCTACACCCTCTACCGCTGCCACAACCTCCACTTCCGGATCTACGGCGCGATGTTCCTGGGCCGCCTCCAGGACGCCCTCACCACTGCCGAACGGCTCGAAGCCGCCGTACCCGAGGAACTGCTGCGCGTGGAGAGCCCGCCGATGGCCGACTGGCTGGAGGGCTTCCTCGCGATGCGGGTGCACGTCCTGATCCGCTTCGGCCGCTGGGACGACATCCTGCGCCTGCCGCTGCCCGCCGACCCCCGGCTGTACTGCGTGACCACCGCGATGCTGCACTACGCGCGCGGCGTCGCCCACTCCGCCACCGGCCGGATCGCCGAGGCCGAGGGGGAACGCGCCCGCTTCCGGGAGGCGGCCACCGCGGTGCCCGGCACCCGCATGCTGTTCAACAACACCTGCGCCGACATCCTGGCCATCGCCTCCGCGATGCTCGACGGCGAACTCGCCTACCGCAAGGGCGACTTCGACACCGCCTTCGCCGAACTGCGCCGGTCCGTCGACCTGGACGACAACCTTCCCTACGACGAGCCATGGGGCTGGATGCAGCCCACCCGGCACGCCTACGGCGCCCTGCTCCTGGAGCGCGGCCGGGTCGAGGAGGCCGAGGCGGTCTACCGGGCCGACCTCGGCCTGGACGACACGCTGCCCCGGCCGTTGCAGCATCCGGGCAACGTCTGGTCCCTGCACGGCTTCCACGAATGCCTCCGGCGGCTCGGCAAGGAGGGCGAGGCACGGATCGTGGCCCACCAGCTGAAGCTCGCGGCGGCGACGGCGGACGTGCCGATCACGGCGTCCTGCTTCTGCCGTACCGACTGCTGCCGTACGGGTTAGAGCGTCCGGGCGACCAGCAGCGCCACGTCATCGTGGTCGTCCGGGTGGCGCAGCCCGTGCAGCAGCAGGTCACAGGTCTCCTCCAGCGGCCGGTGGGGCTCGTCCAGGAAGCCGAGCAGAACTGTGAGGCGGTCCTCGATGGGGTGGCGGCGGGTCTCGACCAGGCCGTCGGTGTACAGGACCAGGAGGTCACCCGCGGCAAGGTCGACGGTGGTGGTCTCGAAGGGGATGCCGCCGACGCCGAGCGGGGCGGCGGGCGGCAGCTCCAGCAGGCCCGGCACACCTCCGGAGTGCACCAGCGCGGGCGGCATATGGCCCGCGTTGGCGATCTCACAGCTCCGGCTGCGCGGGTCGTACACCGCGTAGAGACAGGTGACGATGTAGTGCTCAAGATCGCAGGTGATCCGGTCCAGATGCTGGAGCACGGCGGCCGGGGGCAGCTCAAGGTCCGCGTAGGCACAGGTGGCGGTGCGCAGCCTGCCCATGGTGGCGGCCGCGTCGATGCCGTTGCCCATCACGTCGCCGACGACCAGCGCGGTCCGGTCGTCCGACAGCGGGATCACGTCGTACCAGTCGCCGCCGACCTCGCTGGTCGCCTGGGCGGGCTGGTAGCGGGAGGCCAGTTCGAGGCCCGGGTGGTGCGGCGGGTGGTCGGGGAGGAGGCTGCGCTGGAGGGTGAGGGCGGTGTTGCGGACGCTCTGGAACCAGCGGGCGTTGTCGATGGCCACGGCGGCCCGCCCGGCCAGCTCGGTGGCGAGGACGACGTCGTCCTCGTCGAAGGGCAGCGGATTGCGGGTGCGCTTGAGGTCGAGGGCGCCGAGCACCTCCCCGTGGGCGATCAGCGGCACCGCGAGATACGAGTGGACACCGGCCTGTGTCAGCAGCTCGCCCGCCTCCGCGTTGCGGGCGATACGTGGCAGATCGTGGGGGCCGACATGCGGGACCAGGACCGGCCGCGCGGTGTGCACACACAGCGTGACCAGCCGGTCGCCGTCGTAGGCCGCGAGGTCACCTGGCGGGTCGGCGGCCTGCAGCGCGACCGTGGGATGGGCCGCCGTCAGGGCGAGGGCACGGAACAGCTCCGGGCCGTTCTGCGGTCTACGGGAGCGACGCAGGGCCAGCGCCGCGTCCAGTATGTCGACTGCGACCACGTCCGCGAGGACGGGAGTGGCGATCTCGGCCAGCTCGTGCGCCGTGCGCTCCACCTCCAGCGAGGTGCCCACCCGGGCCGAGGCGTCCGCGATGAGGGCGAGACGGCGCCGGGCCCGGTCGGCCTCCGCGGCGGCACGGTGCCGCTCGGTGACGTCGACGACCGAGGTCGCCGCGCCCAGGACGCGGCCGCCGGGATCCTCCAGCCGGTAGAACGACATCGACCAGGCGTGCTCGTGCTCGGAATCGGTCGGCGGACGGCCCACGTGGTACTGGTCGAGGAGCGGAGTGCCGGTGGTGAGCACCTGGCGCAGCGCCGATTCGACGGTGTCGATGTCGGGCAGCGGCAGGGTCTCCCGCAGATGGCGGCCGATGTGCTCCTCAGCGGGCACACCGTCGATCCGCTCCAGTGCCGGGTTCACCAGGAGGTAACGCAGGTCCGGGTCGAGGAGGGCCAGGCCGATCGGGGACTGGTTGATGAGCCGCTCGCACAGCGCCAGGTCGGTCTCCACCCGCTGGAGCATGGCGTGGTCGGCCACGATGCCCAGCGCGTACACGTCCCCGAGATCGTCAAGGAGCCGCATGGTGCGGAACTCCATCAGCCGGCTGTCGCCGTCCTTGCGCCGGACCGGGAAGGCACCGGCCCAGCTGTGGCCGGTCTCCATCACCTCCATGAACAGGTTCACGGCCGCCTTCAGATGCTCCGGATGAACAAGGAGTCGCGCCGCGCTCTTGCCCAGGGCGTCCTCGGCCGTGTAGCCGAAGAGTTCCTCTGCCTGCGGGGTCCAGAACACGATCCGGCCTTGCGAGTCCAGCGCCACCGCGGCCACGCTCAGCACGTCCAGCAGACCGGTCGGACGCGCTCCGCCGGGGCCGTACTCCTCAGCGTCGGAGCCGCTGGAGCCACCGGACCGCAGGAAACCCACAGCCATGCCTCACCACCTCCACCGGCCGGCGGGACGACACCGCTGCTACGGCATTTCGATGCTGCCCCCGGGGCGTCCGCCCGCGCCGACTCCAGGCCGAGTACCCCGCTGCGCGCGGGGCTCCCGCCCCCGTTGCCCTGAGGGCCGTGCGCATCGGGTGGACAAGCAGGAACATTGGGGTACGTAGAGGATGTAGCCAATGGATTTCCCGCGCGAAGATTTCGAGGTGCCGCCCTCTGTGGGCCCGCACGACCTCGTCGACGCCTCCAGCGACGCGGCGGCGGTGCTGTCGGCCGAGGGCGTCGTGATCGGCTGGACCCGTGGCGCCGAGGCCCTGCTCGGCCGTCCGGCCACCGAGGTGGTCGGCCGTCCCGCGGCCCGGCTGCTCGCCATGCGCGCGGACCCGGCCCGCGCCGCCGGCGTCGCCGCGCGTTGCCGCTCCGGCATGGGGTGGAGCGGGCTCATCCCGGTACGGCACCGCGACGGCCGCGCCCTCGACGTGGACCTGCGGGTCTCCGCCTCCTTTCATATCGACGGAGACGAGTGTTTCCTCCTCTCCGCCCGTGAACGGCGGCCGCAGTGGACGGCGGGGCAGTCCGTCCTCGACGGGTTCCTGACCCGCTCGCCGATCGGCATGGCCGTGATGGACCCGGAGCTGCGCTATGTGTGGCTGAACGACACCCTGGAACGCTTCGGCGGAGTGCCCCGGGAGCAGCGCCTGGGCCGCCGGCTGAGCGAGCTGCTGCCCGGACTGCAGGGGGCCACCATCGAAGGCCTGATGCGCAAGGTGCTCACCACCCGGGAGCCGGTCACCGACTACGAGTACCTCGGCTGGAGCTGGGCCGATCCGCACCGCCAACGCGCCTACTCCACGTCGTTCTTCCCGCTCGTCGACGCCGACGACTCCGTGACCGGCGTCTGCTACATGGTCGCCGACGTGACCGAGCGATGGAACGCCCGCCAGCGGCTGTCGATGGTCAACGAGGCCGGCACCCGCATCGGCACCACCCTCGACATGCTGCGCACCGCCCAGGAACTCGCCGACTTCGCCGTCCCCCGCTTCGCCGACTTCGTCATCGTCGACCTCCTGGAGCCCGTCCTGAGCACCGAGGGCCACGGCACCTGGCTGACCGACGCGGGCCCGGCGTCCACCGGTCCGGTGATGCGGCGCGCCGCACTGAAGACCGTCCGCGACGGCAACCCCGAGGTCGTGGCGTACATCGGCGACGACCCGGTGGACTTCCTGCCCCCGGCGCACGGCATCGACCTGCTCATCAACGGCGAGCCGGTGCTCATCCCCGAGCTCGACCCGGAGGACCCGCTGTGGCTCTCCGAGCAGCCCGAACGGACCGCGCGCATAAGGGAGTTCGGACTGCACTCCCTCATGGCGGTCCCGATGCGGGCGCGCAACACCGCCCTGGGCCTCACCACGTTCGCCCGCTCGCTCAACCCGGTCCCCTACCAGCCCGACGACGTCCTGCTCGCCGGCGAACTGGTCGCGCGCGCCGCCGTCTGCGTCGACAACGCCCGCCGCTACACGAGGGAGCACACGGCGGCCGTCACCCTGCAGCGCAGTCTGCTGCCCCAGGCCCTGACGGGCGGTACGGCCCTGGAGGTGGCGTCCTCCTACCTGCCGGCGGACGCGACGGACGGCGTCGGCGGCGACTGGTTCGACGTGATCCCGCTGTCCGGCGCCCGGGTCGGTCTGGTCGTCGGCGACGTGGTCGGCCACGGCCTCACCGCGGCGGCGAGCATGGGCCGGCTGCGCACCGCCGTCCAGACCCTCGCCGACATGGACATGCCCCCCGACGAACTCCTCGCCCACCTCGACGACCTGGTGCTGCGGCTGGGGGACGAGGAGAGCGGGAGCGCGGTCTCCCAGGGCAGCTCGGCCACGTTCGTCGGAGCGACCTGTCTGTACGCGGTCTACGATCCGGTGACCCGGCGCTGCGCCATGGCCCGGGCCGGACATCCGCCGCCGGTCGTCGTGGCACCCGACGGCCGGGTCTGGTTCGCCGAGCTGCCCGCCGGACCGCCGCTCGGGCTGGGCGGCATGGCCTTCGAGGCCACCGAGATCGAACTCGCCGAGAACAGCCTGTTCGGCCTCTACACCGACGGCCTCATCGAAGGAGCCGACCAGGACGTCGAACGGGGCATGGCCGGCCTCCGCTCCGCACTGGCCAGCCCCCACGCCGACCTTTCCACGCTGTGCGCGGCCACCGTGCAGCAGCTGGTCCCGGTGCCCCAGCCCGACGACATCGCCCTGCTCCTGGCCCGCACCCACGCGCTGGGCGCCGACGACGTCGTCTCCTGGGACGTGCCGGTGGACCCGGCCGCCGTCGTCGACGTCCGGGCCCGGGCGGTACGCCAGGTGGTGGCGTGGGGCTACGACGAGCTGGCGATGACCACCGAACTCATCGTCAGCGAACTGGTCACCAACGCCATCCGCTACGCCGAACCGCCCATCCGGCTGAGGCTGTTGCGCGACTCCCGGCTGACCTGTGAGGTCGCCGACGCCAGCAGCACCGCACCCCGGCTGCGGCACGCCCGCAGCACGGACGAGGGCGGCCGCGGCCTCTTCCTGGTGGCCCAGCTCGCCCACCGCTGGGGCGCCCGCTACACAGGCGAGGGCAAGATCATCTGGGCCGAGCTGGAGATCCCGGACAGAACACCTAGCGCGCGAGGAGTTCGAGGGTGTCGATCACCCGGTTCGAGAAGCCCCACTCGTTGTCGTACCAGGCCACCACCTTGATGTGGCGGCCGTCGACGCGGGTGAGGGCCGAGTCGAAGATCGCCGAGGCCGGGTTGCCCGTGATGTCCGAGGAGACCAGCGGGTCGTCCGAGTACTCGAGGATGCCCGCGAGCGGCCCCTCCGCGGCGGCGCGGTACGCCGCCAGCACGTCGTCCCGGGTCACGTCACGGGAGACCGTCGTGTTGAGCTCGACGATCGAGCCCACCGGCACCGGCACCCGGATCGAGTCGCCGGACAGCCTGCCGTCGAGGTTCGGCAGCACCAGGCCGATCGCCTTGGCGGCGCCGGTCGTGGTCGGCACGATGTTGACGCCGGCGGCACGGGCGCGACGGGCGTCGCGGTGCGGACCGTCCTGCAGGTTCTGCTCCTGCGTGTAGGCGTGCACGGTCGTCATGAACCCGTGCTCGATACCGGCGAGTTCGTCGAGCACGGCGGCCAGCGGCGCGAGCGCGTTGGTCGTGCACGAGGCGTTGGAGACGACCGTGTGCGTGTCCGGGTGGTAGGCGTCGGTGTTCACGCCGAATGCGAGCGTGACGTCGGCACCGTCCGACGGCGCGCTGACCAGGACCTTCCTCGCACCCGCGTCGAGGTGGGCACGAGCGGCCTTGGCCGATGTGAAGCGGCCGGTCGACTCCAGCACGATGTCCACGCCGAGAGCGGCCCACGGCAGCTGCGCCGGTTCCCGCTCGGCGAGCACCTTGATACGGCGGCCGTCGACGACGAGGACGTCACCGTCCACGGTCACCGGGCGCCCGAGGCGCCCTGCTGTCGAGTCGAAGGCGAGCAGCCGCGCGAGAGCGGTGGGCTCCGTGAGGTCGTTGACGGCGACGATCTCGAGGCTGCTGTCCCGCTCCAGCAGGGCGCGCAGCACATTGCGTCCGATGCGGCCGAATCCGTTGATGGCGATACGAGTCATGAGTGGCGTCCCTTCGCTATGCCACCAGGTTCGTGGGCCGTACTCACCCACGACAGCGGCGAGATCGCCACGGTTCAAAAGGATCGCGCCATGCCGGCATTTCGTGGGGGCGTCCTCCGTCAGGCGGCGGCGGACATCTCGGCCCAGTGGATCGTTGCCGCCGTCAAGGCGGTCGCCGCATCATGCCGACCTGGCAGGGTGTAAGCCTGACCACCGCCGCGACGCTCAGCAGGCTCGACCGGGAAGGTCCGGTCCGGCTGAACACGCCGGCCGCAGCGGAGGGGGTGACCCGACCGTCGATGACCGTGCTCGTGCAGCGGCTGGAATCCCAGGGCCTGGCGTCGGCGGATGCAGCGGACGTTCATCTCCATGGACGCCCCGGAGCACGCCCAGCACCGCCGGATGGTGACCGCGACCTTCTCCATCAAGCACGTGGAGGCGCTGCGTCCGGCCATTCAGAAGATCGTCGACGGCCTGATCGACACGATGCTCGCCGGGCCCAAACCGGTGGACATGGTCCAGGAGTTCGCCCTGCCGGTGCCGTCACCGGTGATCTGCGAGCTGCTCGGAGTCCCGTACGCCGACCACGACTTCTTCCAGGCCAACAGCTGGATCCTGATCAAGCGCTCCGCCGGCGTGGAGCAGGCACGGCCACCCAGGAGCTGATGGACTACCTGGACCGGCTGATCGAGCACCGCGACGGCTGCCCCGTGAGAGTGCCGAACGGGACCAGGACCCGCAGGGCGAAGGCAAGGGCGCCGGCTGACGGTATCGACCTCACGGCGACGGACGCCCGCGCGCTCCGACCCAGACCGGCGCCTGCCACTACTCACCCTTGGTGAAGGTGCGCCGGTAGTCGCTCGGTGTCGTACCGAGGATGCGCTGGAAGTGCAGCCGCAGATTCGCCCCGGTGCCGAGACCGACGGCGTCGGCGATCTGTTCGACGCTGCGCTCCGAGCGCTCCAGCAGCTCCCTGGCCAGGTCGATCCGGGCGCGCATCACCCACTGCATCGGGGTGTACCCGGTGTCCTCGACGAAGCGCCGCGAGAACGTACGCGCCGACACCCCCGCATGCCGGGCGAGTGCGTCGAGGGTGAGCGGCTCGGCGAGCCGGTGCAGCGCCCACTCGCGAGTCACGGCGAACCGCTCACCGAGCGGCTCGGGCACACTGCGCGGCACGTACTGCGCCTGGCCGCCGCTGCGGTAGGGGGCGGCGACCAGTCGTCGGGCCGCGTGGTTCGAGGCGGCCACACCGAGGTCGCCGCGCAGGATGTGCAGGCACAGATCGATGCCCGATGCTGCGCCGGCCGACGTCAGCACGCTGCCCTCGTCGACGAAGAGCACGTTCTCGTCGACTTTCACGAGCGGGTGCCTCTCCGCGAGCGACCGTGTGTAGTGCCAGTGCGTCGTGGCGCGCAGGCCGTCGAGCAGCCCGGTCGCGGCGAGCGCGAAGGCCCCCGTCGAGATGGCGGCCAGCCGCGCGCCCCGGCGGTGCGCCGCGAGCAGCGCGTCCACGACCGCCCGCGGCGGGTCCTCCCGGTCCGGGAACCGGTAGCCGGGCACGAACACGATCTCCGCCCACTCCAGTGCGCCGAGGCCATGCGCCACGTGGTACGACAGCCCGTCGCCGCCGGTGACCAGACCAGGCGCCGCACCGCACACCCGCACCTCGTACGGCATGCTCGCCCGGGTCGTGAACACCTGCGCCGGGATACCGACGTCCAGGGGCTTCGCCCCCTCAAGCACAAGGACGGCGACACGATGCAGGCGGGTGGGAGGCACGTCAGACAGGGTACGAGCCGACGACCGGCGCCCGGTGCGGCCCGCCCACCTGAGGGGCCGAGGTCAGAGCTCTTCGTCCATTCCGATCACCTTGCGCAGCTCATCGGCCGCTTCCTGCGGGCTGTCGCCCGCACGCTCGTTGAGCATCGCGGCGGCGATGCTGTCGAGCTTGCGCTGGATGGCGTGCTCAGCGCGGCGCTCTGTGTTCTTCAGGAGGGCGAGCAGCAGCAGGTTCACGGACGTCATGGCATCGCCGACGAGGAGCTGCCAGGTCACGGGGAGGCCCGCGACATGGACGGCGACGAAGGCCGCGACCAGGACCAGGCAGAAGCACATGAACAGCAGGGAACTGGTGACGTTGGAGGCCGCCTCGGCGAGCCGCTCGAACCAGCCCCGGCCGTCGCGGGAACGCTCGGCGGGATGCGTCGTGGACATGGAGCTTCGCCGCCTTGCCTGCCGCGCCCGTGCGGTGCCGTTCACCGCGGTCGGCGACCGGGTACCCCGCACCACGTTCCTCACCCGCCCTCCTGCGCGGCCATGACCTCGTCCCCGTGCTCGAAGGCCCATGCCCCGACGGCGCCGATGGGTCCGAGCAACGAGCGCCCCAGTTCAGTCAGCCCGTACTCGACGCGCGGCGGTGCCCCGGGGAGCGCCCGGCGCGTCACCAGCCCGTTGAACTGAAGGCGCCGCAGTGTCTCGGTGAGCACCTTGGAGCTGATGCCCCCGATCCGTTCCCGCAGTTCGACCGGACGCCTCGGCCCGTCCCGCAGCGCCCAGAGCACCACGGCGTTCCAGGTGTGGGAGAGCAGGTCGAACGCCAGGCGGGCGCGGCAGTCGGCGAGAAAGGTGTCGGTCGTCACGTACCAGATGGTGCCCGACGGGCTCCGTAACGTCGGCACGAACGAGCGAAGCCGTCGCGGAAGAGGAGCGTGTGATGCGGATCGGCGTACTGGGCACGGGCAACATGGCGGACGCACTCGCCGGCCACTGGGTGCGGGCGGGGCATGAAGTGACCATCGGGGGACGGGACATCGGCAGGGCGCGGCGGCTTGCGACACGTATCGGGGGCGGGGCGCGTGCCGCCGGTCTGCGGACGGCGGCCGAGTCCGGTCCGGTGGTCCTGGCCGCACTGCCTTTCGGCGCGGGGGCCCATGTCGCACGGGAGTTGGGGGCGGCCCTCGACGGAAAGGTGCTGATCGACTGTTCCAATCCGGTCGGGGCGGGCTTCCGGCTGCTGACCGAGGGCGGCCCCTCGGCCGCGCGGCAACTGGCCGCGGCGGCACCGGGAGCCCATGTGGTCAAGGCGTTCAACCTCTGTCACGAGGACGTGTGGCGGATGCGGCCACCGGTCTTCGACGGGCGGCCGCTGGCCGTTCCGGTGTGCGGGGACGACGAGATGGCTCTCGCACATGTCCGCCGGCTGGTGCGGGACGCGGGGTGCGAGCCCCTGGCCGCCGGCGGACTCGAACGGGCGGGGCTCCTGGAGGGGACCGCGGCGCTGTTCATCGCCCTGTGGGTGGGGGCGGGAGCGGACGTCCAGGCCATCGCGCCCCCGCTGGCCTATGCGGCCGGTCCCCGGCCGTGAGCGGAGACCCCGTTCGGGTGTACACGCACAGGCGGCGTTGGCGGCCGGCCGGCCGGGCCGGATGATGGAGCCGTACCTGGAGCGGACGTCGAGGCGCCGGTACTGATCGTCGGCGGTGGACCGGTCGGGCTCACCGCCCGTGCGCTGCTGGACCGCTGGGGCGTGCCGACACTGCTGGTGGAGAAGCACCGGGAGCTGTCCCCCTTTCCCCGGTCCCGCCTGGTCAACGTCCGCTCCATGGAGATCTTCCGTCAGCTCGGGATCGCCGCCGGTATCACCGCCGGTGCGTTCGCACCCGAGTACGGCCGCGTCCGCTTCCGCGACACCCTGTATGACAGCGACTTCGCCACCGCCGCGATGGTCGGGGTCCATGCGCCGGTTCCCGAGAGCCCGGTCATCGGAGCGAACACGCCGACCGGTACCGTCTGAGCCCGCACGGCGGCGCACTTCGAGTCCGCCCGGACGGCCATGCCGCAGGCCGCTGGGAGGAACCCCCGTCGGACGACTCCACGCTGGGGCACGCCCTGAGTACCGTTACGTCGCAGTCGCCGGCCAGGTGATCCGCAAACCCTCATCCGGATGGTTGATCTTGATTCAGCCGTGGCGCGGGAGAGGTCCGTTGCCGGAGTGTGGATGAGGGGCAGGGCGGAGGTGCTGGCCGAACCGGGGGCGCTGCACGAGCGCCAGGAGGCCGCCGCACACCGCTGGGTCCTGGAGGAGCACGAACTCCCCGTGGCGCGTGAGGCGCTGGCCCGGATCGAGGAGTGCGGTCCGGTCGAGTGGGCCGACCGGCAGGCCCGGGCGGAGCTGTCGACACGGGAGGGCCGGGGCGTAGGGCGGGCGGTCCGGCCCTCCCCGAGCGGTCACGACCTGCTGACCTGTGCCCGGCACCGGCCGGCCCCGAACGGGACGAGCCGAACCGGACGGCGCCCTCGTGGAGTTGCTGCCGTCGCAGATGGACGCGGTGAAGGTGTTCGTGGCTCTCGCCGAGCGCCTGCGCCTCCCGGCGGAACCGCTGCCGGGCGAACAGGTCCGCCGGGCGGTGCCTGATCGCCCCGCGGGCCGCCGGCGGCTGAATCTGACGCGGCGCCAGATGAAGTCGGTGGCCTACGGGTTGTGGCTGCGGATGATGTCCGGCTCCGCGATGGAGGCCAACCGCTTCGCCCGCGAGTACGGCGTCGCGTACACGCCCGCCTGCCGCGGCGGACCACCGCGCCGCCGCCCGGGGAGCCGGCGCGACGGCGGGCTATCCGCAGCCCGGTGAACTGCGCGGCGGAGCGGTACTGTCCCTGACCACCAGACGGGCCGGGACGAGATCGGTGCCGGGACGGGAGTCGTCCCGGGTGCGGATCTGGCTCAGGACGCCCTGGACACAGCGGCGGCCGACCTCGGCGAAGTCCTGGTGGACGGTGGTGAGGGGCGGGATGAAGAAGGCCGCATCGGGCGTGTCGTCGAACCCGACGACACTCACGTCGGCGGGCACGGACAGTCCCTGTGCGTGGAAGGCGCGCAGTAGCCCCAGGGCCATCTGGTCGTTGGACGCGAACACGGCGGTGCAGTCGGGCTCCTGGGCGAGCGCGAGTCCGGCCGCGTAACCGGACACGGCCGACCAGTCGCCGTGCAGCGGCGCCGGAACCGGGCGTCCGGCCTCCTCCAGTTCGGCCCGCCAGGCCTTGGTGCGGCGCTGGCCCGCGTACGACGTCCCGGGGCCGGTCACATGCCAGACGGTCCGATGGCCCAGCTCCAGCAGATGCCGTACGGCCTTCCGCGCGCCGTCGGCCTGGTCGGTGTCGACCACGCTGTAGCGGTCCCCGGCGTCCGAGTCCACGACCACGACATGGACGCCGGGCGGCAGCTGGACCGTGCTGGTGTCGAGCAGATGGATCTCCATGATGACGATGACGGCGTCCACGGCCAGCTCGCCCATCCGTGTGAAGGCCCCCAGCACGTTGTCCTGGGTGGCCACGTCGATGGGGATGAGGGTGATCGCGTACCCCTCGGCCGCGGCGTGCGTGGCGATCGCCTCCACGGTGCGGCTGCTGCCCGTCGAGGAGAGGCTGAACAGGATCACGCCGATGGTGTTGAACTGGCCGTAACGGAGGGCGCGGGCCGCGCTGTTGGGTCGGTAGCCAAGCTCCCGCATCGCGGCCAGCACCTGCTCCCGGGTGGAACTGATCACCCCGGAATGGCCGTTGGAGACCCGGGAGACCGTCTGGGAGGAGACGCCGGCGAGCTTGGCGACGTCCGCCATGGAGACCCGCTGCTTACGGCGACCGCCCGGCACCCCGGAACCGCCTCGCTGCGCACCGCCCGTGCTCTGCGGCACCCGTCGCCCCGTCCCGTTCAGCTCCATCGCCTCACCCCTCAAGTCTCCTTGACGTACCGGATGTTACGGCGCGGGAAACCTTGACGGCCGCAGGAGCGGATGCCACGATTCCGACGCTTTGGAGTTTACGTAAACATCGCCGTGTGACCAGCCCGGACGCAGATCCCGTCGCCTTGTCGTGCCGGGGATGTTCACGTAAACACGCCCCGTCGATGTTTACGTGAACATGCGACCGGGCCCCAAGCCGCTGCGCCGAGCCGCCGTCTCCTGAAAGGGCACGTTGATGCGCAAGACCCCCGCCGGAACCCGTATCACCCCCCGAACCCGCGCCGCCCTGGCGGCGGTCGCGATCGCCGCGGTCGGCGCCACGACCCTCACCGCCGGCCCCGCCTCCGCCGCCGTACCGGGCCACGGCACCAGCCAGTTCAAGGGCGTCAACTGGGCCGACCCGCGCGACAACTACGCCGACGACCCGGTCGTCCTGTCCGGCCTGTCGCTCTCCGACAGCTACGCCCAGACCTACGCCAAGGCGACCCGGGTGATCGCCGCGTTCCGCGCCAACCTCGGGGCCAACACCGTACGGCTGCCCATCAACCCGTACACGGTGAACGGCTCGTACTGGAAGTCGTACCGCGGGGTCATCGACGCGGCCTCGGCGCAGGGATTCAAGGTGATCGTCTCCTACTGGGAGGGGACCGGCGCCAACAAGGACGGCTTCATCGACGACGAGGCCACCTACTGGCCCATGTGGAACACCGTGGTGAAGGCCTACCGACACGACCCGCACGTCTACTTCGAGCCGATGAACGAGCCGCACGGCTACACCGACGCCGAATGGGCCGACCTCGCCGCGAAGTGGCTGGCGACCTACCCGTCCGTCCCGCACAACCGGGTGTTCGTCAGCGGCGCCGGCTACAACGACCACGTCACCACTGTCTGCGCCGACCCCCGCCTGAAGGGCACCTACCTCTCCCTGCACCACTACGGCTTCTGGAAGAGCTACGCCACCTACGACCAGTGGACGGCCGACCTGAAGGAACGGCTCGGCGACTGCGCGGGCCGTACCGTCGCCGACGAGTTCGGCGCCCCGATGACCACGGGCCTCGACTACAACGTGCCGACGCCCGACGACAACTCCGTCAACTTCATCCAGGCCGACACGGACCTGTTCCGCAAGCTCGGCATGGGCTCGGTGTACTGGCCCGGCCTGCGCACCGACGACACGTACTCGATCCAGAAGCTGATCGGTGACGCGTCCCGCCCCTGGCTGGCCACCACCAACCAGTCCGGCGCCGACCGCCTCGCCTGGGCCTGGGGCCGCGGCAGGCCGGTGAGTGGCTGACCGGCTCCTGGAGGGCCGCGGTGCACCCCGTGCACCGCGGCCCGGCGGCGCGTCCTACCGGCCCCGTCGGCCCGCTGCCGAGGCGAACCCGAGCCAGGTGTGCCGGTTGCCCGCCCAACACCAGCCCACCTTCGGCGCGTTACGGCGCTCACGGCCGTCCCGTCCGGTGCCGTTGCTGATCCAGATCGCCGGAGTGCGGGAGTCAAGGGCTCCGTTGGCCTTGCGTAGCCGCGAACCGACGGTCATGAAGCAGCGGTTGCGCTGCGCTCCAGGACGGCGGGCTGTTGCAGCACCCAGTGGATGCCCTCGCTGAGCAGCAGCGGCGTGCGGTCCTCCGCGGTGAGCGCGGGCAGCGCCTCGTCCGGGCTCCAGTTCGCCATCCGGTCGCCCCGGTCGAGACCGGTGAGGACGTAGAGCGGGGCGTCGGGCAGCGCGATCGTGTCGAGCGGGGCGAAGAGGTCGACGTCGGTCATGTCGGTGACGACGAACCCCGGCCTGCCGTCGTGCCTCAGCAGCGGCGCGAGCGCGGAGGCGGGGGCGTGCAGCGGGTGTACGGCGAGCAGGGCACCTTCGACGGCAGGGGCCGCCGCGACGGCGCGGACCTCGGCCGCGGACAGCCCGGCGATCTCATGCACCCCCCACTCGATGAGCCGCTCGGCCTGCGTGCCGAGGGACGGGAGTGCGGGGAGGGCGGGAAGAGCGGCGGACGTGGACAGGACGGACGCGGATTCGGGCACGATGCTCCCAGGCTCGGGGACGGGATCGGCCCTGGGCCAACGAAGCGGCACACCGGCATGTTCCCGCGATCCCTACAGACGGCGCAGAAACGTCAGACCGGGGCGGCCGGAGAGCCGTGTCTCACCGGTGACGGTGAAGCCGACCCGGGCCAGTACGGCACGAGACGCCGCATTGTCGAGGGTGGCCGCGGCCCGCAGGGTGGTCAGTCCGTACCTGGTGGCGGCGAGGCCGCAGATCTCCCGCACGGCCGAGGTCGCCAGTCCTCGCCCCGCGGCCCGCTGCGCCACCCGGTAGCCGAGATCGGCGCCCCCGTCCGCCACGTCCACCAGGTTGACCCGCCCCAGCACTTCGCCCGCATCACCGACCAGCACATGGAAGTAGCAGATCCCGGCCTCCTGTTCGGCCAACAGCGCGTGGAGCCGCTCCTCGAACCGGGCGAAGTAGTCGTCGCCGCGATCGGGGACGGAGGCCGCGAAATAGGCGCGGTTCTCCTGCTCGAAGGCGAGGAGCGCCGGGGCGTGGTCGGGACGGAGCAGTTGCAACTCGGGCACGAGGAGGACAGTAGGCACCCCGGCGTTCACCCGCCATCGGATTGATTCTCGCGCAGGTCCTTGACCCGGCGGAGCTTGCCGAGCGAGCGCTCCAGGGTCTCCGGATCGACGACGGCGACCTCCACGGTGACCCCGACGCCGTCCTTGATGCCCTGGGCGATCGTCCTCGCGGCGACCTCGCGGTCGGCCGGACCGGCGTCGGGCCGTGCCTCCACGCGGACGGTCATATGGTCCATCCGTCCACGCCGGCTGATCTGGATCTGGAAGTGCGGGGCCACGCCGGACGTCCGCAGCACGATCTCCTCCACCTGGCTGGGGAAGACATTGACCCCGCGCAGGATGATCATGTCGTCGCAACGGCCGGTGATCTTCTCGATCCGGCGCAGTCCGGGACGCGCGGTGCCGGGCAGCAGCCGCGTCAGGTCCCGGGTGCGGTAGCGGATGATCGGCAGGGCTTCCTTCGTGAGCGAGGTGAAGACCAGCTCGCCGCTCTCGCCCTCGGTCAGCACCTCGTCGGTCAGCGGGTCCACGACCTCGGGGAGGAAGTGGTCCTCCCAGACGTGCAGCCCGTCCTTGGTCTCCACGCACTCCTGGGCGACACCCGGGCCGATGACCTCGGAGAGCCCGTAGATGTCGACCGCGTGGACGTCCAGGCGCTCCTCGATCTCACGGCGCATCTCCTCCGTCCAGGGTTCGGCGCCGAAGATGCCGACCTCCAGGGAGGTGGAGCGGGGGTCGATGCCCTGACGTTCGAACTCGTCGAGCAGGGTCAGCATGTACGAGGGCGTGACCATGATGATCTCGGGACGGAAGTCCTGGATGATCTGCACCTGGCGCGCGGTCATACCGCCGGAGGCGGGGATCACCGTGCAGCCGGCGCGTTCCGCGCCGTAGTGGGCCCCCAGGCCGCCGGTGAACAGGCCGTAGCCATAGGAGATGTGCACCTTGTGCCCGGGCCGGCCGCCGGCGGCCCGGATGGAGCGGGCGACGACGTCCGCCCACATGGACAGGTCGTTGTCGGTGTAGCCGACCACGGTGGGGCGGCCCGTGGTGCCGCTGGAGGCGTGCACGCGACGCACCTCGGACATCGGCACGGCGAACATGCCGAAGGGGTAGGTGTCCCGGAGGTCCGCCTTGGTCGTGAAGGGGAAACGGGCGAGGTCCGCGAGGGTGTGGCAGTCGTCGGGCCGCACCCCGGCCGCGTCGAACTTCCTGCGGTACAGCTCCACGTTGTCGTACGCGTGCCGCAGTGTCGTGCGCAGCCGGGTGAGCTGGAGTGCCGCCAGCTCCTCGCGGGACATCCGCTCGGCGTCGTCCAGGAGCGCCTCGGGAAGCGGCTCCCCCCGGCGGGTGGCCCTGGGCTCGGGCGCGATCACTTCACTGCTCATCACGGCTCCTCGATCCGCGCGCGGAGGGTGCGACTGCGGCCGCGGAACTCCGCGATCACTTCGTCTCCGCGCGCAACGCTCACGTCGTAGACACCGCTGCGGCCGAACCGAACGCGCTCCTGCGCCGTGGCCACCAGCACATCGCCTTCGTACGCGGGCGCGATGAAGTCGATGTCGGCGCCGGCGGCGACGGTCACGGGGCCGTGGCTGTTGCAGGCACAGGCGAACGCCGTGTCGGCGAGGAGGAAGAGATAGCCGCCGTGGGCGATCCGGTGCCCGTTGACCTGGGAGGACGTCACGGTCATCCGCAGTACGGCGGTCCCCTCGCCATACTCAAGGAGCTCGATGCCGAGCCCTTGTGACGCCTCGTCCGCGGCGAACATCGTCTCGACGGGGCCAGGCGTCGTATCCGGTACCCGGGTCGCCATTCCACCACCTTGTGTACCGACCGAACATTCGGTTAGCGTGCGGTGTGGTCAAGTAATCCAGCAAGCCCTCCGCATGTCAAGAGGTGCACCGCATGCCGCACAAGGCCCCTGGGGGACCCGACTGCTTCACGCGTCACCGCCCGCTGATCGAGCGTGCGGCGGACGCCGTCACCGCCGCCAACCCGGCCGCCGGCGCCACCCTGTCCGACACCGCCTTCGTCGCCGGCCGCTTCGCCGTCCTGCAGTCGCGGCGCCCCGTCCCCACCGCAGCCGAGGAGGCCGCCTGATGCCGGACGTCTACCTGGTCGACGGGGCCCGCACCCCGCAGGGCCGCTACGGCGGCGCCCTGGCCGCCGTACGCCCCGACGACCTCGCCGCCCTCGTCGTCGCCGAGGCCGTCCGGCGTGCCGGTGTGCCAGGCGAGGCCGTGGACGAGGTCGTCCTCGGGGCCGCCAACCAGGCGGGCGAGGACAACCGGGACGTGGCCCGGATGGCGGTGCTGCTCGCCGGGCTGCCGCACACCGTGCCCGGCTACACCGTCAACCGCCTGTGCGCATCGGGGCTGACGGCCGTGGTCTCGGCGGCGCAGACGATCCGCGCCGGAGAGGCGGACCTGGTGGTCGCCGGGGGAGTGGAGTCCATGACCCGGGCGCCCTGGGTGATGGAGAAGCCCGGCACCCCGTGGGCCAAGCCGGGGCAGACCCACGACACCGCCCTGGGCTGGCGGTTCACCAACCCGCGCTTCACCGCCGCCGACCGTGCCGTCCCCGGGGACGCCGGACCGGAGACGGTCAAGGTCACGCTGTCCATGGGCGAGACCGCGGAGGAGGTGGCCGCTCTGGACGGCATCACCCGCGCCGAGTCCGACGCCTTCGCCCTGCGCAGCCACCAGCGGGCCGTGGCCGCCCAGGAAGCGGGCCGCTTCGACCGCGAGATCGTCGCCGTCCCCGTGCGCGACGGCGAGGTGACCCACGACGAGGGCCCCCGCCCCGCCACCACCCTGGAGAAGCTGGGCTCCCTGCGGACCGCCTTCCGCGAGAACGGCATCGTCACCGCCGGCTCCTCCTCCCCGCTGTCCGACGGCGCCGCCGCCCTGATGGTCGCCAGTGCCGAGGCCGTGGAGCGCCACGGCCTCACTCCACGGGCCCGGATCGTCGCCTCGGCCTCCGCCGGTGTGCAGCCCAACCTCATGGGACTGGGCCCGGTCCCCGCCACCGAGAAGGCGCTGGCCCGGGCCGGCTGGCAGACCGGCGACCTGGACGCCGTGGAACTCAACGAGGCCTTCGCCGTGCAGGCCCTGGCCGTCACCCGCCGACTCAAGCTCGACCAGGACAGGGTCAACGCCGACGGCGGCGCCATCGCCCTCGGGCATCCGCTCGGCTGCTCCGGCGCCCGCATCCTGCTGACCCTCCTCGGCCGCCTCGAACGGGAGAACGGCCGCCGCGGCCTGGCCACGCTCTGCGTGGGCGTGGGCCAGGGGGTCGCACTGCTGGTGGAGCGGGTGTGACCACTTCTCAGTCGTACGAGACGCTGCTGGTGGAGGAGCGAGCCGACCGGGTGGTGGTCACCCTCCACCGCCCCGAGGCCCGCAACGCCATCAGCGGCCGCATGATCGGCGAACTCCACGAGGTGTGCGAGCAACTGGAGCGGGATCCCAGGCTGCTGCTCCTGACCGGCCACGGCGGGGTCTTCGCGGGCGGCGCCGACATCGCCGAACTGCTGCAACGCGGCCGGGACGAGGCCCTGCAGGGCATCAACAGCCGCCTGTTCGAACGCGTCCGGCGGCTGCCGATGCCCACCCTCGCCGCCGTGGAGGGCTGGGCCCTGGGCGGCGGCGCCGAGCTGGCCTACGCCTGCGATCTGCGGATCGCCGGCCCCGGTGCCGTCTTCGGCAACCCCGAGCCTGGCCTCGGCATCCTCGCGGCGGCCGGCGCCTGCTGGCGGCTGCCCGAACTGGTCGGAGAGTCGGTCGCCAAGCAGATCCTGCTCGCCGGCCGCAATCTCGACGCCCGGGCGGCGCTCGCCGCCGGTCTGGTCATGGACGTCGTCCCCGCCGAGGAACTGCTGGAGACGGCCCATGCGCTGCTCGACCGCATGGCACGGTCCTCGGCCACGGCCCTGCGGCTGACCAAGCTCGTCATCGACTCGCCCGGGGCCCACCCGGTCGCCGACGACCTGGCCCAGGCCGTGCTGTTCGAGAGCGAGGAAAAGAAGGACCGCATGACACGATTTCTCGAGAAGAGGAGCCGCGCATGACCTCGGCACCCGACACCGTCGCGGTCATCGGCGGCGGCCGGATGGGCGCGGGAATCGCCCAGTCCTTCGCCACCGCCGGCTCCGCCGTGACCGTGGTGGAGAGCGGAGAAGACGCCGCCGCCGCGGCGCTGGAGAGGATCGGCGGCAGTCTGCGGCGGGCCGAGGAGCGCGGCCACCTGGGCGAGCCCGCGCAGCGGGTGGCCGGCCGGGTGACCGTCGTACCCACGGTGGACGCCCTGTCACCGGGGACCGAGCTGGTCGTGGAGGCCGTACCCGAGGACGCGGCGCTCAAGGGCCGCCTTCTGAAGGCCGCCGAGGAAGCCGTCGGCGACACCGCCGTCCTGGCCACCAACACCAGCTCGCTGTCGGTCACCGACCTCGCCGCCGTCCTCAGGCGACCGGACCGGTTCCTCGGGATGCACTTCTTCAACCCGGTGCCCGCCTCCGCGCTCGTCGAGATCGTCGTCGCCCCCGACACCGCCGAGCAGACCGTCCGGGCCGCTCTGGAGTGGACCAGGGCGCTGGGCAAACAGGACGTCGTCGTCAAGGACTCGCCCGGCTTCGCCAGCAGCCGGCTCGGCCTGGCCCTGGGGCTGGAGGCGATCCGCATGGTCGAGGAGGGCGTCGCCGCGCCCGAGGCCATCGACGACGCGATGCGGCTCGGCTACAAGCACCCCATGGGGCCGCTGCGCCTGACCGACCTGGTCGGGCTCGACGTCCGGCTCGCCATCGCCGAACACCTCCACGCCACCCTCGGCGACCGCTTCGCCCCGCCGCGGCTGCTGCGCGACAAGGTGGCCCGCGGCGAACTCGGACAGAAGACGGGCCAGGGTTTCTACACCTGGTGACCGGAGCGGGCCGCAGAGCCGTCCTCGCCGGCGCGGCGGCCGTCTTCTGCCGGGCACTGATCCGGTGCGGCCCTTGCCAGATCAGGGAGGGAATACCTTATGATGAACCGAACGAATGGTCGGTAGGGAGTGGGTGGAGATGACTGAAGCGGCCGAAAGGGACGCGGAGCACGACCTGGAGTCCCTTTTCGAGACGACGATCTCGCGCGACCAGCGGATCGAACCGCGCGACTGGATGCCGGAGGGCTACCGCAGGACGCTGGTCCGGCAGATCGCCCAGCACGCGCACTCGGAGATCATCGGCATGCAGCCGGAAGGCGAGTGGATCACCAGGGCGCCCTCGCTGCGCCGCAAGGCGATCCTGTTCGCCAAGGTCCAGGACGAGGCCGGCCACGGCCTGTACCTGTACTCGGCCGCCGAGACCCTGGGCGCCGACCGGGCGGACCTCACCCAGCGCCTCCTCGAAGGCCGTCAGAAGTACTCGTCGATCTTCAACTACCCGACGCCCAGCTTCGCGGACGTCGGGGTCATCGGCTGGTTCGTCGACGGCGCGGCCATCTGCAACCAGGTGCCCCTGTGCCGCAGCTCGTACGGGCCGTACGCCCGCGCGATGGTGCGGATCTGCAAGGAGGAGTCCTTCCACCAGCGCCAGGGCTACGAACTGCTGATGACCATGATGCGCGGCACCGACGCCCAGCGGGAGATGGTGCAGGACGCGGTGGACCGCTGGTGGTGGCCGTCCCTGATGATGTTCGGTCCGCCCGACGACGACTCGCCCAACTCCGCCCAGTCGATGGCCTGGAAGATCAAGCGGCACAGCAACGACGAACTGCGCCAGCGCTTCGTGGACATGACCGTGCCGCAGGCGGCCAAGCTCGGCGTGACCCTGCCCGACCCTGAGCTGCGCTGGAACGAGGAGCGCGGCCGCCACGACTTCGGCACCCCCGACTTCTCCGAACTCAAGGAAGTCATCAGCGGCAACGGCCCATGCAACGCGGAACGGATGCGGCGCAGGCGCGACGCCCACGAGGAGGGTGCCTGGGTGCGTGCGGCCGCCGGCGCGCACGCCGCCAAGCAGGCCGCCCGGGCACGTAAGGAGGCAGTCGCATGAGCGACTCGGAGAACTGGCCCCTGTACGAGGTGTTCATCCGCGGCAAGCGCGGCCTCAACCACGTCCACGTCGGCTCCCTGCACGCCGCGGACGACGAGATGGCCCTCACCCACGCCCGCGATCTGTACACCCGGCGCAACGAAGGCGTCAGCATCTGGGCCGTGCGCTCGGACCAGATCGCCGCCTCCAGCCGGGACGAGAAGGACCCCTTCTTCGCCCCCAGCGCCGACAAGGTCTACCGGCACCCGACCTTCTACGACATCCCCGACGATGTCCCGCACATCTAGGGGGTGTCGTATGGATCATGCCGGCGTCGCGGGGTCCGGCACGCACTCCCCCAGAGGGGGACAGCCAGCCGGGTTGTCGTCACTCGCCGACGTCCCCCAGCCTTCGGCCGGGGGTGCCCCCACCGCGTCGCCCACCGCGGCAGCGGCTGATGTCCACGCCTCCTCCGCCTTGCAGCTGCACGCACCAGACCCCGCTCGGCTCGGTCAAGAGGCACTGTTCCTCACTGCCGACCTGACCCAGACGACACCCCCCAGGAGCCGGTGATGAGCGACGACCACGTCTACCTGACCCTGGCCGAGGGCCATGACGACGGCGACGCCCGCTGGGCCTTCGGCACCGGCTTCGAGGACCCGCTGCACGGCGTCGACACCGCCGTACCCGAGGGCGTCGACGCCGCCGCACTGGCCGCCCACTGCCTGACGCTCGGCGACGACGCCCTGGTCCTGGCCCAGCGGCTCGCCGAATGGGTCACCCGGGCCCCCGAGCTGGAGGAGGAGGTGGCGCTGGCCAACATCGGGCTCGACCTGCTGGGCCAGGCACGGCTGCTGTACTCCCGCTGCGGCCAGACGGACGGCACCGGCCGCACGGAGGACGCCTACGCCTACTTCCGCGACGCCGGCGACTTCCGCAACGTACGCCTCGCCGAACTCCCCAACGGTGACTTCGCCTTCTCCGTCCTGCGGCTGCTGGTGTTCGCCAGCTGGCGCCTCGCCCACTTCACCGAACTGGCCTCCACACCGGACCCGGTGCTCGCGGCGATCGCGGCCAAGGGCGTGAAGGAGCTCACCTACCACCGGCAGTACGCCGCCGAATGGGTCGTACGCCTGGGCGACGGCACGGAGGAGTCCCGCGCGCGCATGCTGACGGCCCTGGAGTCGCAGGCTCCCTACTGGGAGGAACTCTTCGCCGCGCAGGATGTACGCGACGCGGTCCTGGCCGATCTCCAGCAGGTCCTCGACGCCGCCGGACTCCCCATGCCGCACACCGCGGCCCTGCCCGGCCACGGCCGGGACGGCGGACACACCGAACACCTCGCCCCGCTCCTGGCCGAGCTGCAGAGCGTGGCCCGCGCCCACCCGGAGGCGACATGGTGACCGTCCTGTCCGACGTCCGGCGGGCCCGGCACATCGCCGAACAGGTCCCCGACCCCGAACTCCCCATGCTCACCCTGGCCGACCTCGGTGTGCTGCGGGCCGTGACGATCGAGGCCGACGGCACCGTGGTCGCCGGCCTCACGCCCACCTACTCGGGCTGCCCCGCCATGGCCGAGATGCGGGCCGCGGTCGCCGCCCGGCTGCGGGACGCCGGCTTCGACAGCGTCGAGATCCGTACGGTGCTCGACCCCCCGTGGACGAGCGACTGGATCACCCCCGAAGGGCGCCGCAAGCTCGCCGAACACGGCATCGCACCGCCCACGCCGGCACCGCGGCACCCCACAGGTCCCGTCCCGCTGGACCTGTCACCGACCCGGCGCACGGTCGCCTGCCCGCGGTGCGGATCGGTGGACACCGAGGAGACCTCCCGTTTCGCGGCCACCTCCTGCAAGGCGCTGTGGCGGTGCCTGGCCTGCCGCGAGCCGTTCGAATACGTCAAGGAGATCTGATGGCAGAGCTGATGGCACCGGCCGCCGGTGTCCCCGCGACGACAGCACGCCGGCGCCGCCCAGCCTTCCATCCCCTGCGCGTCGCCGCGGTCCAGCGCCTGTGCGAGGACGCCGTCGCGGTCACCTTCGACATCCCCGCGGCCCTGGCCGAGGAGTTCGCCTTCGGCCCCGGCCAGTCACTCACCCTGCGCCGCGAGATCGACGGGCGCGACGAGCGGCGCTCCTACTCGATCTGCTCGCCCGCCGGCGCACCGCTCCGCATCGGCGTACGCGAGGTGCCCGGGGGACTCTTCTCCTCCTGGCTGGTCCACGAGGTGCGGCCCGGCGACACCGTCCAGGTGATGGCCCCGACCGGAGCCTTCACCCCCGACCTCACGGTGCCCGGCCACCATGTGCTGATCGCGGCAGGCTCCGGCATCACCCCCATGATGTCCATCGCCGAGTCGGTCCTGGCCGCCGACGACCGCTCCACGATCACGCTGTTCTACGGCAACCGGCGCACCGACACCGTGATGTTCGCCGACGAACTGGCCGACCTGAAGGACGAGTACCGCACCCGCTTCCACCTCGCCCACGTCCTCTCCAGAGAACCCCGCGAAGCCGAGCTCCTCTCCGGCCGCCTCGACGGCGACCGCCTCGCCGCCCTCATCGAGGGACTGATCGACGTTCCCTCCGCCGATCACTGGTGGCTGTGCGGCCCGCACGGCATGGTCCTCGACGCCCAGCAGGTCCTGGCCGGTCTTGGCGTCCCCGGCGGGCGGATCCACCAGGAACTCTTCTTCGCCGACGAGCCGATCGAGCCCGTCCGCCACGAGGAGGCCGCGGCGGCGGGTCCGGCCAGCGAGGTCACCGTCACCCTGGACGGCCGCTCCACCACCGCCCGGCTTCCGCGCGGGACCGCGATCCTCGACTCCGCCGCCCGCATCCGCCCGGACCTTCCCTTCGCGTGCAAGGGAGGAGTCTGCGGGACCTGCCGTGCACGGATCACGGACGGCGAGGCGGACATGCGCCGCAACTACGCCCTCGAACCCGCCGAGGTGGAAGCGGGCTACGTGCTGACCTGCCAGTCGTATCCCGTCTCGGAGAAACTGACGGTCGACTACGACAGCTGACCGCCTGTGCCGCGGCCACGGCCGCGGAAATCCGTCGCGCCCCATGCCGACGGGTCGTTAGTCTCCGCCCGAGCATGGCAGGGCAGGAGACCGCAAAGGGAGCGACGCATGGGGACCGGCCGTTCGGGCTTGCTGCTCGACCAGTTCGACCGCGCCAGGGAGTTGGCCCAGGTACGGCTGACGGGACTTGGCGACGAGGAGTACCTGTGGGAGCCGGTACCCGGTAGCTGGTCGATCCGGCGCCGGGAGGAGGCGACGACACCCGGGGCGTACGGCCCCGGTGACTGGGTGCTCGACAAAGGCGCCCCCGACATCCCGGCCGGCGAGTACGCCGAGGTCGGCCGGCAGGCCGCCGCGGGCATGTCCGTCGCCAAGATCGCCGACGACTGGAGCGTCAGCGTCGAGCGGGTCGAGGAGATCCTCGGCCGCACCGGCCCGCCGGAGCCCGACCGGACACCGGTCACCACCATCGCCTGGCGGCTCGGGCATCTGCACTCGGGTTTCGCCGGCCGCTGGGAGTGGGCTTTCGGCGACCGGCGGCAGCACCCGAAGCTACTGGTCGATTTCACCCCGGACGCCGCGACGGCACTCGACCGGTTCTGGGCGACGCTGGACCGCTGGCGCTCGAGCGTCGCCACCGTCACCGACGAGCAACTCGACACGGTCGGCTTCTCGCAGTACCCGTCCGGCTCCGACCCCGACGATCCGTTCGTCGACGTGCTGTGGGAGACCAACCTCGAACTCGTCCACCACATGGCCGAGATCGCGCTCCTGCGCGACCTGTGGCAGGCCCGGTTCGGCAGGGAATCGTAGGCGGGCGCAGTTCACCGAGACGGTGCGGGGAGAGAGGAAGCGCCGTTCGACGGTCGGCTTGGTGCCCGCCGCCGCGCATGGCAATCTCACGTTGCTGCGGGGTGAGGGACGCCGACCCGTGGTGCCGCGGCGCCGACGGACAGTCCGGTGGCCCGCAGCTCATTGCCGGCGAGGGCCGCCCAGGGGTCGGGCGCCCAGCCCACGATCATGGCGTGCGGTGGCGAGCTCGCGGCGACACCGGCGTCGGCTGCGCGGCTTCGGCTACGCGGGGAGGCGTCCAGGACCGTGCGGTGTCGGTGCCCTTGCGGCTTCACCGGGAAGTTGTCACGCTGGTGGTTCACGTTGCCTGTTCCAGCTCTCTGCGCGGCGTTCGCGAGATCGCCGGCCCGATCAGTCCGGCCCGACCGTTCGTGCGCGCTGCTCTCCTCCCCGCCGCTGACGCGCGTACACCGCGCCACACCACAGTGACCGGCCGGACAGCCGCCGCCTCACCCGGGGAGCACACCATGGACACGAACGAGGAGGCCGCCCGCGGCCTGACCGACATCCAGGACTTCCTCTACCAGCAGGCTCATCTGCGAGCGGCACGCCGGCGGGTCACGGACTTCACCGCGCAGGAGCCGGGGCTGACGCAGGACCAGCGGACGGACATCGAACGCTGGTATCTCGCGGAACAGACGTATGTGGCCCGCATGGTGACGGAACACATCGCCGCGAGCCTCGACGTGGTGGAACAGCGGCATCGCGCCCGCTTCGGACACTGGCTGCGCGGCACGCTTACCGCGATGATCCTGATCACCGTGGCGATGGCGCTGTGCGTCGCTGTGGTGCTGGTCGGCGCGTCGTAAGCTCGCGCCTGCTTCCCCGTCAAGCCCCAACGGTGGCATGGCGATGTCACATTCGCGCCTCCTACTCGGTGATATGAGTGCCCGGTCACATGGGCGCGCGTTGAGGCGATCGACGAATGGGGTCGAGTTCGTCGAGGTGCACGAGCCGCTCAGCCGGCCGGAACTCCACCTGCTGACCCAGCATGAGCAGGGATACCGGGAAACAGCCGGTGAGCACACGCCCCGGAGTTCGTGATTCGTGAGAGGGCGCCCGGCAGTCGCCAAGCGGCCCCCCTGCTCCTCCGACGGGGGGCCACCGCACTTCGACGCCTACTGCTGCCGGGCGAGCCAGTCGGTGAACCTGACCTCGCCCAGGCTCGCGTCCGGACCGGGCAGGAGCGTGTCCTCCCGCAGCTCGGCACCCCAGTACCGCGCCTGCGGGTCCGTGACGATCTTACGGGGGTCGTTCGTCGCGGCCAGCGCCATACGGATGAACTCCTCGAGCTGGAACGCCTCGGGCCCGCCTACCTCCACCACACCGTTGACCGGCGCGCCGACCGAGGCGCGGGCCACGGCCGCGGCCACGTCGTCGGAGACGAGGGGCTGGATCCTGGCGTCCGGCAGACGCACGGTGTCGCCCTCGGTGACCCCGTCGGCCAGCCCCTTCGCGAACTCGAAGAACTGAGTCGCATGGACGATGGAGTACGGCATGCCGGACGCCCTGATCAGATCTTCCTGAGCCTTCTTGGCCCGGAAGTACCCGCTCTGCTGGAGCCGGTCGGTGCCCACCACGGACAGCGCCACATGGTGCTGTACGCCGGCGTCGGCCTCCGCCTGCAGGAGGTTGGCCGTGGAGGTGCGGAAGAAGTCCAGGACGGCACGGTCCTCGAACGAGGGGGAATTGGACACGTCGACCACGACCGAGGAGCCCCGGAGGACCTCGGGCAGCCCCTCCCCGGTGAGGGTGTTGACGCCGGTGCTGGGCGCGGCCGCGACCGCCTCGTGTCCTTGCTCGCCGAGCCTGCTGACCAGCTTCGAGCCGATGAGCCCGGTACCACCGATCACGACGACTTTCATGACGGAATTCCTCTCGGAGTCTTTCTGGTGTCTGCACCAGAAGAGACCGGGCGGGTCTTCCGCTTGTGACAGGCCCTCCGGGAATTCGAGGAAAATCATCCGTTGCCGCCCCGGCGTGCGGCCTATTGGGGGGAGGGGCCTCACCCGTCCAGCGAAGACACGTAGGGGGCCAGCTTGGCCGGGTTCATCACCCACATGATGCGTTCGATTCCACGTTCCGACACATCGACGGACAGCAGCGCCACCGCGTTCCCGCCGGCCGAGACCAGGACGGCGGGCCTGCCGTTGGCCTCGACCCAGCGAATGTCCGCCTGAGGCCAGAAACGCGGTGCGAAGGCGACGAGGTACCGGGAGACGTGCGGGAGCCCGACGACCGGAGTCCTGGACGCGCCGCGCATTCCGCCGCCGTCGGTGTAGCTGACCACGTCCTCGGTGAGGACCTCTTCGAGGATCGACAGATGGCCGTGCTGCGCCGCTGCGAGAAACACCTCGAGCAAACGCCGGTGCTCGGCGGAGTCCACCGGTTCCCGGCGCTCCGCCGCCAGTCGCCTGCGGGCACGGCTCACCAGCTGGCGTGCGTTGGCCTCGCTCGTCTCCACGATGTCCGCGATCCGCCGGTATGTGTAGTCGAACGCTTCCCGCAGCACGTATGCGGCCCGCTCCACGGGGTTCAGCTTCTCCAGGAGGAGGAGCACCGCCAGGTCGAGTGCCTCCGCGCGCTCCGCGCCCAGCTGCGGATCCAGGCTCGTGTTGACGGGCTCGGGAAGCCAGGGGCCGACGTACGACTCCCGGCGCACCCTGGCGGACTGGGTGAAGTTGATCGCCAGCCGGGTGGTGACCGTGGCCAGGAAAGCGGCCGGCTCATGGATGCCGGCACGGTCGGCGTTCTGCCATCGCACCCATGCCTCCTGGACGATGTCCTCCGCTTCCGCCGCGCTGCCGGCCACGCGGTAGGCGATACCGAAGAGCCGGGGACGCGCCGCGATGAACTCCTTCGTCGCCTGGTCGAGGGAGTCCGGGTCCCCGTTGTCACCGCCGCGCATCGATGTCCTCCAGAGTTGGATCATCATGCTACAAGCTGGCGCCGCACAGAACGGCACGGAGAGGTACGTGCCGGCCGCACCGTGTCACAGATCCACCCGCGTACCGGTCAGTGGGAAGGCCGATGCCGAGGGGCGACGAGCCATGGAGGTGCCCGACCATGTCGGACAGGAACACAGCGCGCGGGCCCGGAGGACAGCCCCGTCCGGAGGGGTGGAAGACGGCGGTGACGGTGTTGCAGGACGCCGCACCGATCACCGTCCCCGAGGGCGCCTCGGCGATGACCATCTACGTCGAGTGGTAGCCCGGGGATCCGGGTACCCCGCCGCACCGCCACTCGGGACCCGCGTTCGGGTACGTCATCGAGGGCGCCGTCCGTTTCGAACTGGAGGGCGAGCCCGAGCGGGTGGTCGAGGCCGGCGGGACCTTCTGGGAACCGGGCGGCGATGTGATCCACTACCAGGACGGGAACGCCCTCACGGATGCGCGGACCCGGTTCGTCGTCACCATGATGTGCGCGCCGGGCAGGCCCATGCTGGAACTGGTCGACGAGAGTGAACTGGCCGAGCGGGCCCATCTGCGTGCCCCACGCCCGACCACGGACTGACGAGACGCCAGGCCGGCCGCGTCTTCTCCTCCGCCGGGAGGAGAAGACGCGGCCGGCGGGTGTCGGTCAGCCGAACTGGCCGGGCTGGTAGTCCCCGGCGGGCTGCTGGTTGATGACGTTGATGCGGTTGTAGGCGTTGATGACGGCGACCAGGGAGATCAGGGCGACGAGTTGGTCCTCGTCGAAGTGCTTGGCGGCATTGGCCCACACCTCGTCGGAGACGCCCCCGGCCGCGTCCGCGATCCGGGTGCCCTGTTCCGTCACCTCCAGGGCGGCGCGCTCCGCCTCGGTGAACACCTTCGCCTCACGCCAGGCCGCGACCAGGTTGAGGCGCTGCGCGGTCTCCCCGGCCAGCGCGGCGTCTTTGGTGTGCATGTCGGTGCAGAAACCGCAGCCGTTGATCTGGCTCGCGCGGATCTTCACCAGCTCCTGGATCGCGGCCGGCAGCGTCGAGTCCGAAACGGCCTTGCCGGCCGAGTTGAGGTGCTTCAGCACCTTCCCGGCGAGCGGGTGGCCGAAGTAGTCGAGACGCGATTCCACGATGATCTCCTTGCCGTGTAGCGGATACGCCCCAATGACCGAAGCGGTCGGCAATGTGTGACAGGAAGCCATGTGTGACTTGGGTCTCACCTGTTTGGCCTCGGGGTCGCGGGCGCCGGGTTGGTCAAGACCAGGGCGGCTGCCGGTAAAAGCGAGGGCACGTGTCGGTCTTGGCGGCCTGATGCCTGACGTGTGCTGGCCGTGTGGCCATGTGGTGTTCATGTGGCGGAAGTTGGACTGGGCCAGGGTGCGGTCGTTGTCAGTTCAGCTGTTCGTCGGGAGGGCGTCATGGCCACACAGGCAGATTCAACAGAGGACAGATCGGCGGGGGGTTCGGAGGGCTTCAGCCGTCGTCACGCGCTGGGCCTGCTGGGGACCGCGGGGGCGGGAGCGGCCGCCACCGGGCTGCTCGGCGCGGGTAACGCACAGGCCGCACCGTTCGCCGCCCCGGCCTTCCATCTCACCGCGGACTCCTCCGGCGCGCCCCCCGTCCAGGGCCTGCACCTGACGTTCGGGGCGGACCCGCGCACCCAGATGACGGTTTCGTGGATCACGGACCGGCCGGTGACCGAGCCCGTCGTGCGCTACGGCACCCTGGAGCACGGCTTCGGTTCCAGCGCCGCCGCCCGGACCGTCACCTATGTCGACGGCACCTCGAACCGCACGGTCTACGTCCACCACGCCCTGCTCAACCGGCTCACCCCGGGCACCGACTACATCTACCTGGCCACCCATGAGGGCGCCACCCCGGACAGCGGTACGTTCCGTACCGCCCCGCGCGGCCGGATGCCGCTCACCTTCACCAGCTTCGGCGACCAGTCCGCCCCACAGGTGACGTGGTCGGCCGACGGCACCGTCGCCCTGGACGCCAACTCCACGCCCGCGACGAAGGACATCGTCACCGGCATCGAGCAGGTCGCCCCGCTGTTCCACCTCCTCAACGGCGACCTCTGCTACGCCAACCTGGACGTCGACCGGGTGCGGACGTGGAACAACTTCTTCACCAACAACTCCCGTTCGGCGCGCTTCCGCCCCTGGATGCCGGCGGCCGGCAACCACGAGATCGAGAAGGCCAACGGCCCGCTCGGCCTCGGCGCCTACCAGACCTACTTCTCCCTCCCGTCCACCGAGACCGACGCCGAACTCGCGGGTCTGTGGTACGCGTTCACGGCCGGCTCGGTGCGGGTGATCGTGCTACAGAACGACGACAACTGCCTGCAGGACGGCGGTGACGTCTACATCAGCGGCTACTCCGGCGGCCGCCAGCTCGCCTTCCTGGAGAAGGAACTGAAGGCGGCACGCTCCTCGCGTGACATCGACTGGGTGGTCGTGGCCATGCACCAGGTCATGATCAGCTCCTCGGACGCGAACGGCGCGGACCTGGGCCTGCGCGAGAAGTACGGCCCGCTGTTCGACCGGTACGGCGTCGACCTGGTGCTCTGCGGCCACGAGCACAACTACGAGCGTTCGCTGGCCGTGCGCGGTGTCGTGACCGGCAGCGAGACCCTCACCCCCAACCCGGTCTCGCAGGCCACCGACGACATCGACGCCGGCCTCGGCACCGTGCACATGATCCTCGGCGGCGGAGGCGTCTCGGGAACCACCAACCAGAGTTTCTTCAAGGACGGCACGGCCAAGGTGATCACCGCCGTGTCTGCGACCGCCGGCTCCAACGGCAAGCGCACCTCCGTCTATGTGAAGGAGCAGGCGGTGTGGACCGGTGTCCGGGATGTCGAACACCCGTACGGCTTCGCCGCCTTCACCGTCGACCCCGGCCGGCACCCCGGTGACACCACCCGGATGCACGTGACGTACTACAACGTGAACAAGCCGCACGGCGAACTGACCGTCTTCGAGAACTTCACCCTGCACCGCAAGCGCTCGGACGGCCACGGCCACTGATCCTGAGCCCAGCGATGGAAACGCGGGCCGGGCGGCAGCTGCCCGGCCCGCTTCAGGGCTTCCCTGCAGGCGGGATTGACTGGCCAAAAACGGACGAAGTCCCGTCAGAACAGAGGGAATTGTACCGAAGGGCACACTGGGAATACTTGGCTAAGCAAGTATATGCTCCCCTGTGGGGTGGTTCGCGAAAAGAGCCGCATGCCGCCTTCGGAACTGCCGCCCTGTCGCGCATGATCGGTGTCGCGGTTCAACAACATGTCAAGCGTGTGGAAGGAAGTGCCGTGGCACCGGTGCTGGTCGGACTCGAAGGTCTGCTGGCGGGGGAGCGCATCCCGGTCCTGGACACCCGCGTCACCTTCGGGCGCAACGCGGAGAACACCGTCGTCATCTCGAGTCTGAGTGTCTCCCGCTTCCATGCAGAGATCGTCTTCGACGAGGACAAGGGTTACGTCCTGCGTGACCTGGAGAGCAGCAACGGCACCCTGGTCAACGGCGAGGAGGTGGAGTCCCGGCTGCTGCAGCCCGGTGACGAGATCACCCTGGGCGACCAGGAGTTCCGCTTCGAGGTGGCGGACGCCATGGAGACGCTGATGGCGCTCTCCCTTCCCCGATCCGTGACGCACGGTCCGGAGGAGAGCGAACGCGGCCCCGTGCTGCGGGTGACCGTGGCCGGCGGCGGCCCGGTCGGCCTGTCCTTTGCTCTGCTGCTCGAGCACTTCCTCGGACCTCAGGCGCAGATCACCGTCTACGACGGCAGGTGGCGCAAGCAGGGCCGTACCATCGTCTGGAAGGGCCAGGACGAGGGCAACGTACGGCGCCTGCAGGTGGTGACCGTGCAGAGCCGCCAGTACCTCGCATGGCCGAAGGAGGTCCAAGAGCGCCTCTTCGAGCCGGAGCACTTCACCGAGATGTGGCCCTCCGGCCCGGACTCGGTCGGCGACAACCATCCGCGCAACATGCGGATCGCCTATATCGAGGACCGGCTGCTGGAGCTGGCGAACGAGAAGCGGAACCGGATACGGCTCATACCCGCCCGCTTCGACGCGGAGCAACAGCAGGAAGCGCTCGCCACCCAGCATGTGCTCGCGATCTGCGACGGCGGTCGCTCACGCACCCGGGACCACTTCGCCGCCCGCTTCGGCAAGGCCGACGAGTCGATCTACTCCCTCGACGGGCGCCACCTGCAGGACGTCGTCCTCGGCCTCCGCGTGAAGTCCGGCCTGACCGACCCCATGGCGGTCCTGCTGACGGTCGCCCAGAACCGTTTCCTCCTCAACTCGCTGCGCGGCGAGGGCTTCCTCAACATGCGGCTGACCGACGCCGAGGCCGCGGAGGTCATCGGCCTCGACCCGGTCCGCCGCGTCTTCGAGGAGTGCATCGCCTCCCGGCCGTGCCTGATGGACCGGGACGAGTACGGCGACTTCCAGTGCGCGACACACGGCACGCTGTTCCTGCCCGCGCTGGTCAAGGGCTCGCCGCTGTGGCGACGGGTGCGCGAGGGCCTGCTGCTGTTCGGAGTCGAGTCCGACGACCTGACGGCGGTCACCAGCTTCCGCCTCGACATGGTGCAACGCCCGCGTTTCTCGGCCGAGTTGCTGCCCCCCACCGCCAACTCCCCAGGCACTTACGGCTTCATCCTCGGTGACGCCGCCAACGCCATCCATTTCTGGCCGGGCCGCGGCCTCAACAGCGGTCTCGCCTCCGCGATCTCGCTGGCCCGGTCCCTCAACGGGGCGTGGAACGGGCGGCCGTTCCGGGACGCGGACTTCCTGCGGCACGAGGCGGCCATGTCGATGCTCCAGTACCGGCACAAGAGCCGGGCCTGGAAGGCGATGGTCACCACCGACGACCGGGGTGTCACCTGGGCCATCAAGGACATCATCGGCCACGGCATCGACGGGATTCCCGACGAACCCGACCGTGAGGCGGACACCAGGACGCTGCTGGAGCGGATGCAGGCCATCCGTGCGCGTCTGGCTCTCCGGCTGCAGGGAATGCCGGACGACGAGGCGATCCTGGAACGCCTGCGCACACTGCAACCCGCCACGTTGCGCATGCTGGTCCTCAGCGGTGCGTGGGACACGCTGACGATGGGCGGCGAAGAGGTCGACATCGACATCTTCTACGGTGAGGACTCGTCCGCGGCCGCCGCGGCGGTGGGCGCACTGGAGCCGACGGCCAAGCCGTAGGACCGACACATCCGAACGGGCGGGCCGTCCACCTGACACCCCGCCGCCGGGATCCGCGGACCGGGACGGCGGGCCGGTGTGCCGTTACGGTTGCGGGCATGTCCTCCAGGTGCAGGGCGAGGACGGGGTGTTCGCCCTGCTCGCCTCGCCGGGCAGGGGGAAGCACTGCGGTCGCCTGCCGCGGAACCCCCTGCCGGAGCGGCCGCGGCCGCCGCGTCTCAGCGGTCCGCGGAGCCGCAGATCTTCTCAGCAAGGGGCCGGGCCGCGCCGGTTCACCGCGTAGGCCGCCGCCGCGTTGGCGCCGCGCGCGGCCGTCAGCGGGTCGAGCCCCTGGCCGAGCAGGGCGAGGAACGCCCCGACGTGTGCGTCGCCCGCGCCGTTGCCGTCGACCACGGTGACTGGGAACACCGGTACGTGCGCGGGCGGTCGACCAGGGGCGGGCAGCCGGCAGCCGTCCTTGTCGGCGCGTACGAGCACACCGGCCCCGGGCGCCAGCCGATCCCGCAGAGCCGCCGCCGCGGCGCGGGGGTCCTCGTGTCCGGTCATGATGCGTGCCTCGCGGGCGTTGGCGCTGAGCCAGTCGGCCCGTGCGAGGACGGGGAGAGGACGCTCTCGGGGGATGTCGGCGACTGGTGGGCGACCTGCTCAAGGGCAACGGGCTGGGCAGCACGGCCCGGCGCCGGACGGTGCTGGCCGCGCTGCAAGGCCATCCGCACTCCACCGCGGCAGACCTCGAGACGCGCATCGGCACGGACCAGGCCACGGCGAGCGGACTGATGTACGGCCGCATCGCCCCGAACCGGCTCGCCATCCAGCCGGTCCCCGTGCACGACATCGCCCTCCATCTGGACAGGGCCGAGCAGCGGGACGAGGACCTGCCCATCGCCATCACCCTCGGCGACGACCCCGTGATCACGATCGTCGCCGGCATGCCGATGGCGTACGACCAGAGCGAGTACGAGGTGGCCGGGGCCCTGCGGGGCGCCCCCGCCCCGATCACGACCGCGCCGCTGACCGGCTTCGACGTGCCCTGGGGCTCAGAGGTCGTCATCGAGGGCGTGATCGAGGGGCGCAAGCGCCGGCTGGAAGGCCCCTTCGGCGAGTTCACCGGCCACTACTCCGGCGGCCGCCGGATGCCGGTCATCCGCATCGACCGGACCTCGTACCGCACCGACCCGGTCTTCGAGTCCCTCTACCTCGGCATGCCCTGGACCGAGTGCGACTACCTCGTCGGCCCCAACACCTGTGTCCCCCTCCTCAAGCAGCTGCGCGCGGAGTTCCCCGAGGTCCAGGCCGTCAACGCCATGTACACCCACGGACAGCTGGCCATCGTCTCCACCAAGAAGCGGTACGGCGGCTTCGCCAAGGCTGTCGCGATGCGGGCCATGACCACCCCGCACGGGCTCGGCTACATCACCACGGTCATCGTCGTCGACGAGGACGTCGACCCCTTCGACCTGCCGCAGGTCATGTGGGCGATGTCGTCGAAGGTCAACCCCTCCGGGGACGTCGTGATCCTTCCCAACCTCCATGTCGTCGAGCTGGCGCCCGCCGCCCAGCCCGCCGGCATCACCAGCAAGATGATCATCGACGCCACCACTCCGGTCGCCCCCGACGAGCGCGGCAACTTCTCCACCCCGGTGAGGGACCTGCCCGAGGCCGCCGACTGGGCGGTCAGGATCCGTCGCCTGCTGTCCGAAGCCCGCGGCTGACCGGCACCGACCGCGCGCGTCGGGCCCGCACCACCGTGAACCGGCCCGGTCTCGCACCCCCGAAAAGGAGAACCCGTCATGCACCTCTGCCCCCGCTGCACCTACGAGACCGTCGAGAGCCTGTACACCTCGCCCGACCCCGGAGTCTGGGACGTGCTGCAATGCCGCCGCTGTCTCTACACCTGGCGCACCACCGAGCCCGTTCGCCGCACGCGGGCCGACGCCTACCCCGAGGTCTTCCGTCTGACCCCCGAAGCGATGGCGAACGCCCCGGAGGTCCCCGCGGTCCCGCCCCTGCGTGAACGGACGTAGCGGCACCGGCAGCGAGCACCGGCCGCCGCCGTGGTGACACACGTCACCCCGCAGTTTGAACCGATCGCGGAATGCACACCCGGTCCATCTCGCTGCAACGTTCTTGGGGTGTGCTGGGCAAGGGCGCTCGGCGCGGCGGGCCCCAGAGGCTGAAGACACCTCCCGGTCCCGTCCCGCTCCCCGTCCCCGGACCGCCGTCCCGAAAGGTTCGCTCACCCACCATGCCTTTGGCTCTGCTGGCCCTTGCCGTCGTCACGTTCGGAATCGGCACCACCGAGTTCGCCACCATGGGCCTGCTGCCCCAGATCGCGGACGGGGTGGGTGTGTCGGTGCCGCACGCCGGCAACCTCGTATCGGCCTACGCCCTCGGCGTCGTCGTCGGCGCCCCCGTGCTGACGGGCATCGGCGCGCGAGTGTCCCACAAGCGGCTGCTGCTCCTGCTGACCGGGCTGTTCGTGGTGGGCAACACGGCATCCGCGCTCGCCCCAAGCTTCGGCCTGCTCTTCGCCGCCCGCTTCCTGGCCGGACTGCCGCACGGCGCGCTGTTCGGCGTGGGTGCCGTCGTCGCCTCCCGGCTGGTGGCTCCGGACCGCGCGGCACGCGCTGTCTCCAGCGTGTTCCTGGGGCTCACGGTCGCGAACATCGTCGGCGTCCCCGCCGGTACCGCTCTCGGCCAGCATCTGGGCTGGCGGTACGCCTACTGCGCGGTCGCCGTCATCGGACTGGTGGCGCTCGCCGCGCTCGCCCTCCTCGTGCCCCACCAGCCGCGCGGCCCGCAGGCGGGTATCCGGCGGGAACTACGGGCGATGGGCAACCGGCAGGTCTTCATCGGCCTCGGCACCGCCGTCGTCGGGTTCGGCGGCTTCTTCGCCGTCTACAGCTACCTCGTCCCCATGCTGACGCACCTGACCGGCATCTCCGACTCCTCGACCACCTGGGTCCTCGCCCTGTACGGCGTCGGCATGACCCTCGGCACCCTGGCCGCGGGTCCCCTCACCGACCGGGCCCTGCGCCCGACGCTGTACGCCGGGATCACCCTGCTGGCGGCCGCGCTGGTGACGTTCTACTTCACCGTCCACAGCACGGTGCCGGCTTTGGTGACGGTCACCTTCATCGGCGCGATGGGCGCGCTCATCACCACGCCCGTCCAAATGCTGCTGATGACCAACGCCAAGGACGCCCCGACGATGGCGGCGGCCTCCAACCACTCCGCCTTCAACCTGGCCAACGCGTCCGGCGCTTGGCTCGGCGGGCTGGTCATCTCGGCGGGCTGGGGCTGGGCCGCCCCCAACCTGGTCGGCGCGGCCCTCGCGATGGCCGGCCTGGGTCTGGCCGTCACCGGCGGCATCCTGGACCGCGGCAACCGTCCCTCGAAGGTGGTCACCTCGCAGGGCAACGGCGAGAAGGGCCACGCCTCCGTGGCCGCAGACGCCTCCGCAGCCGCGGGCGAGGGCGTTCGTGACCCCGCGGTCGAGGACCGGCGCCCCGCGACCTGAGGTAGCCGCGCGCCCGGCGCGCACCGGCCGGACCGTGCTGTTGGCCGGTGCGCGCCGAGCGCGGTGCTGCCGGACCGGCGGACGGAGCCCGTAGCCGGGCCCGGACGGTCAGGCGCGCAGGTCGTTGCCGGCCCGGGCGGTCAGGCACAGGCCGTGGGCTGGCCGGGCGAAAGCGACCCGACCCGGGTCGGCCGTGTGGCGCCGGGCCTTCGCGTGGTGGGGCCGGCGGCGAGCAGTGCCTGGCCTGCGGGCCGGCCACGGTGGCCTGGCCGAACGGCCGGATCAGGCCGGGGTGTCCCGTAGTTCCACGAGCGTGGACGCCGTCAGCCGCAGGGGCGCGTCGGTCGGGTCGACGAGGACGACCGTACAGGTCGCGGCGTGGGCGAGCGCGGTGGTGAGACTGCCGTCGGCGAACTGGGCGAGTGGTCCGCGTGGCGAGCGTCCGACGGCGACGGCACGGGCGTGGACCTCGGCGGCGTGCCGGGCCAGCACCCGCCCCGCGGCCGCGTGATCACCGACGCTGTCCAGGATCTGGCCGGTGGCGGCGAACCCCTGGGCGGCGAGCCGGTCCAGATGGGCGGTCACGGCGGCGCGGGCCTGCTCGGCGGTCTCGGTGTCCGCCGCCTGCTCCTCGACGACGGCGGTCCGCTGGACGTGCACCACCTCCAGCGGGCTGCCGGTGTCCCGGGCGAGCCGGGCGGCCGCGTCGACGATGGCGGCGGCCCGCTCGTGGTTCCCGACGGCCACGACGACCGGGCCCGTGCCGGCCGCCACCCGCCGCCCGACGGGAGTGAGGGCCGGAACGACCGGCTCCCCGCCGCCGAGACGGGCCTCCGCCTCGCGCAGCAGCCGGTGCCCACTGGCCAGGACCGGAATCGCGAGCAGGAAGGTGCCGGCGCCCAGGTAGAACGGCACGCTCAGATCGGTGGCGTCGGCGAGCTTCCCGGCGACGTACGGGGCCAGGCCGCCGCCGATGAACCGCAGGAAGCCGTACGCGGAGGAAGCCACGGGACGTTCCACCGGCGAGACCACCATCACCGCCTGCGTGGTCAACGTGTTGTTGATGCCGATGAAGATGCCGCTCACGATGACGGCGACGACCACGACCGTCGGCGTGTCGACCCCGGCGGCGATGACGGCCATCACCGCGCCGAGGCCGACGAGGTTGGCGTACAGCACGGGAGCGGTGCCGAACCGGGCCTGCAGACGCGGCGCGAAGAAGACACTGAACGCGGCCACCAGCAGACCCCAGCCGGTGAAGACGAGCCCCAGCTGATGGGCGTCCAGCTCCATCGGATAGGGCGCGTAGCCGAGCATTGTGAAGAAGCCCCAGTTGTACAGGAGGGCCATGATGCCCATGGTCAGCAGACCGCGGTGGCGCAGCGCCGTGATCGGCGCCAGCGGTGAGGTACGGCGTTCCGGCTTGGGCAGCGACGGCACGAAGGCCAGTGTCGCGACGAGCGCGATCGCCATCAGGACGGCGACGCCGAAGAAGGGGCCCCGCCAGCTGATGGCGCCCAACTCGCCGCCCAACAGGGGGCCGACGGCTATGCCGAGCCCCAGGGCGGTCTCGTAGAGGATGATCGCGCCGCCGAAACCGCCGCTCGCCGAGGCGACGATGACGGCCAGCGAGGTGGCGATGAACAGGGCGTTGCCCAGTCCCCACCCGGCACGGAAGCCGACGATTCCGTTGATCGAGCCGGAGGTGCCGGCGAGTGCGGCGAACACCACGATGATCGCGAGCCCGGTGACGAGGGTGCGCTTGGCGCCGATCCTGCTGGACACCCAGCCGACGATCAGCATCGCGACCGCGGTCACGATGAGATAGCTGCTGAACAGCAGCGAGACCTGACTGGGGGAGGCGTGCAGGCTCGTGGCCAGGGCGGGCAGGATCGGGTCCACGAGGCCGATGCCCATGAACGAGATCACACAGGCGAACGCCACGGCCCACACGGCCTTCGGCTGCCTGAACGGGCTCGCGGTCCTCGGGTGCGGAGCACTCATCAACGGTCCTCTCTCCGGATGCGGACGGAACGGCCCCTGCGGGAAGGGCCTGAGTGGTCAGTCGCGGGCCCGGCGTCCCTCTATCGCACGGGCCAGGGCGGGCAGGGCGAGCCGGACGGCCCGCTGTTCGGGCTCTGTCAGCTCCTGGATCAGTTCCTGGAGGGCGTGGGCGCGTTCGGCGCGCCGCTGCCGGAAGACCTCGAGGCCGGTCCCGGTGATCTCCACGAGGACGCCCCGGCCGTCGGTGCTGTCGGCGTTGCGCGCCACCAGACCCGCGCGCTCCAGCCGGCCGACGAGCTGGGTCATCCCCGGCTGCGAGACGCCCTCGGCACGGGCCAGTTCGGTCAGCCGCAGCGGACCCTCCCGGCCCAGCCGGGCGAGCGCGGAGGAGGCGGCGGTGCTCAGACCGCCGGCGGTGGCGCTGTGCCGCACATGGCGCACCAGCTGCTCCACGGCGATCATCAACTGCTCAGCCGACCCCGCGGGGCGCTCGGCGCCCGCCGTCCCGGCGGGGACCTCCCGATCTTCGACCCGGTTGTCCATAACGGGATTATGCATCTAGCTGTACTGTGAAACAAAGGGGCGCGCCTCCGATCTCCGGGTCGAGGCAGCCCGTTCGAGCGGCCCCGCCCGTCACAGGTCCACGCGTACTCCCAACCCCTGGTCGAGCGCCACGTCATAGGCCACCCGGACCGCCGCCACGTCGAGAGCCGCGTGACCGGTGGACTTGAAGAGGGTGAGGGTTTTGGTGTCACCGCCCCGGCCCGGATGGTCGCCGGCCAGGACGGAGCCGAGGAGGGTCACCGGCCGGCCGGGGGAGAGGTTCTGGAGTTCATGGGCGCCCGCCGGTGGCGGTGCGCCGGCCGCGCCGGTCCACTCGGCGAACAGGATCGCGTCCCGGACGGTACCGGGATCCAGTTCGGGCCCCTGGGAGCCGCCGACCGAGGAGACATGGACGCCGGGAGAAAGCCATGCGCGGCGGATGACGGGAGCGGTGGCGCCGGTGCAGCAGAACACCACATCGGCTTCGCGTACGGCGTCCTCGATCCGGGCGGCGACCCGCGCGCCGGGATACAGCGCGGCCGCCGCACCGGCCCGCTGCGGATCACGGCCGGCCACGGTCACCTCCACCTGTGGCCGTACCGCCGCGAGCAGCGCCAGCTGGGCGCGGGCCTGGGCGCCCGTCCCCACCACCGTCACCCGTCCGAGACCGGGGCGGGCGGCCAGGGCCAGCGCGCTGTGGGTGGCGGACGCCGCCGTACGCACCTCGGTCAGCGACTCGCCGTCCACGAGCGCCAGCGCCCGCCCGTCGTGCTCGTCGAACAGGGCCACCAGCCCACGGTGGAAACCGCGACCGGGGTGCCGGGCATCGGCGGTCACGGTCACCAGCTTCGCGGCCAGCCCGAGCCCCGGCACGTAACCGGGCATCGCGCCGAGCAGACCGGTCGGTGTCAGGGCGGCGATCCGGGGCGGGGCGGAGACCTCGCCGCGGGCGACGGCGACGAGCGCCCGGGCCACCGCGTCGAGCAGGGCGTCCGGTCGCAGTGCGGCGGCCGTCTGCCGACGGTCCAGCACCAGCACGCCACTCACCGGCCGGCCTCGGCAGGGTCGGCCGTGAGGGCCGTCACCAGCTCGTCCGCGGCCGCGTGCAACTCCCGCTCCACGGCCGCCAGTTTCGGCTCGTCGAACTCGGCCTCCGGACCCACGACCGTCAGTGCGCACACCGCCGCACCCGGACCGGGCATCACCGCCCGGCTGACGGAGGCGACCAGCTTGTCGTTACGGCCACGCTCCACGGCCACTCCGCTCCGCTCCACCTCGGCCAACTCCCGCGCCACGTGCCCGGCGTCCTTGGGTAGTCCGTCCAACCACCGCTTCCTCGCCTCCGGTTCGAGCGCGGCGACCAGGGCCAGCGGCCCGGCGAACCGCCATACCGGCAGCAGCTCGCCCCGCAAGTGGCTGATCATGGCGAGCCGTTCGGGCCTGACCACGTCGATCACCCGGGCGCCACCCTCCTCCAGTACCTGGAGGTTGACCATCATCGAGGTCGCGGCGGACAGCCGTTCCAGCACCGGGCGGGCCAGCGCGGTCAGCGAGTTGCCCGCGGCCGAGGCGGACATCCGCAGCACCGCGGCGCCGGGCAGATAGCGGTCACCGGCCCGCAGTACCCAGCCCCGCCGGACCAGGTCCAGCAGGATCCGGTAGGCGGTGGCACGGTGCAGGCCCACCTCGGCGGCCAGATCGCTCAGCCGTACCGGATGCGGCGCGCGCGAGACGGCCTCGACCAGGTCGAGCGCCTTGTCCACGGCAGACCGGGGCGGTGCCGCGGTACGGGGTGCGACGGGCATGACAGCGGCTCTTCCCTCTCGTCCACGGGGGTGGCCACGGACCGAGGTGTCCGGTCCGGTGCCTGGTCGGTGTTGGGTCCGGTCCGGTTCGCGCCCTTGCGTTGATCCGCCGACCGCGGAGTACAGTGCCTGCGTTTTCATCACACGATACAGTTGTTACGTACAGCGTAACAACGCAGCGTCTTCCGGACCGAAGGTGACCATGACCGACCTGCCCCCGGGTGCCCCGACCCCCTGGGCCGCACCGCCCGCCGGAACCGTCACGGTCTACCGCGGCGCCACCCTCTTCGACGGCACCGGCGACCGGTCACGCCCGAACACCACGATCGTCACGGACGGCGCCCGGATCCACAGCGTCACCGGCGACGGCGACCCGCTGCCCCCGCTCGCGGCCGACGCACCCCGCGTCGACCTCGACGGGCGGTTCATCGTCCCCGGCCTGATCGACACCCACCAGCACCTGGCCACCCCGCCCGACCGGCCCGTCGCCGAGGCGGTGCTCCGGCGCCTGGTGTACAGCGGTGTCACCACCATCCGTGACATGGCCGACGACCTCAGGCAGATTGGCGACCTCGCCCGGGCCACCCTGGTCGGCGAGATCCCCGGCCCCGACATCCGCTACGCGGCGCTCATGGCCGGGCCCTCCTTCTTCGACGACCCGCGCACCCACGAGGTCTCGCGGGGCGCCGTACCCGGCGCCGTCCCCTGGATGCAGGCCGTCACCCCGGACACCGACCTGCCGATCGCCGTCGCCCTGGCCCGTGGCACCCACGCCGCCGCGATCAAGGTCTACGCCGACCTGGACGCCGCGACCGTCGCCGCCGTCACCGCGGAGGCGCACCGCCAGGGCATAGCCGTCTGGGCGCACGCCACCGTCTTCCCGGCCGCGCCCGGCGAGGTCGTCGCCGCGGGCGTGGACAGCGTCTCCCATGTCACCCTGCTCGCCTTCGAGAACCCCACCGAGCCGCTGAGCAGCTACAAGACCAAACCCCGCGTGGACCACGACCGTTTCGCCACGGGTGACGACCCGGGGCTGGCCGCTCTCTTCGCCGAGATGCGCCGTCGCGGCACCGTCCTCGACGCAACCGCGTCCATGTGGACCAGCGACGAACTCAAGGGAGACACCGCCGCGTCCGCCGAACGGGCCCGCCGCAACGCCGAGTTGGCCGCCGCCGTCACCGCCCAGGCACACCGTGCCGGAGTCGACGTCTGCACCGGCACGGATTACGAGACCGGCCCCGAGGACCCGTTCCCCGCCCTCTACGGTGAACTCGCCTTCCTCGTCGACCGCTGCGGCATCCCCGCCGCCGCCGTCCTGCGCTCGGCGACCCTCGTCGGCGCCAGGGCCGCCGGCACCGAGGCGGACACGGGCAGCGTCGAAACCGGGAAGCTCGCGAACTTCGCCGTCCTGGACGAGGACCCCCTTGAGGACATCGCCAACCTGCGCACCCTCACCCTCACCGTGAAACGCGGCTGCCGCTTCGACCGTGCCGATTTCGAGAAGGACGCCCAGTGACCGCCACCGCCGCCCACCCGCTGATCGTCAACGCGCTGGGGCAGCTCGACAACCCCAACACCCCCGCCGCCCGGGCCGCCGCCACCTGGCTCAACCCCTCCAGCGGTCAACTTGCCATTGACGCCCGGGCGATCGCCGACGCCCACGCCTCCGGGCTGACCGCCGTCAACATCACCCTCGGCTACACCATGGGCGACCTCCCGCCGTACGAGCACACACTCGACGAGATAGCGGTCTGGGACGGGATCATCGACGCCCACCCGGCCGACCTGCTCAAGGTCCGCACGGCCGCCGACATCGAGCGCGCCCACCGGGAGCGGCGGATCGGCGTCGTCTACGGTTTCCAGAACGCCGTCGCCGTCGGCGAGGACCCCGCCCTCGTCGACACCCGCGTGGCCGGCTTCGCGGAGGCCGGCGTACGGGTCGTCCAGCTCACCTACAACCAGGCCAACCACCTCGGCGACGGCTCCATGGCCACCGACAACCGGGGACTGACACCCTTCGGTCACAGGGTCGTCGAGGCGCTCGGCGACCACCACCTGATGGTCGACCTCTCGCACAGCGGGGAGAAAACCTGCCTGGACGCGGCCCGGTACTCCCGGCTGCCCGTCTCCATCAACCACACCGGCTGCCGCGCCCTGGCCGACCTGCCGCGCAACAAGACGGACGAGGAGCTCCGCCTGGTCGCGGACCGGGACGGCTTCGTCGGCATCTACTTCATGCCCTTCCTCAACCCGACCGGGCACGCCACCGCCGCCGACGTCGTCGACCACATCGTGCACGCGGTCGACGTCTGCGGCGAGGACCACGTCGGCATCGGCACCGACGGCACCGTCACCGCCGTGGACGACCTCGACACCTACCGTGCGGCCCTCGCCGAACACGTCGCCGCCCGCCGGGCGGCCGGCGTCGGCGCGGCCGGCGAACGCGCCGACACCTACCCCTTCGTCGTGGACCTGCGCGGCGTGGACCAGTTCCGCGACCTGATCCGCCTCCTGGAGAAACGCGGCTACCGCTCCGAACGCATCGAAAAGATCCTCGGCCGCAACTTCCTCGACTACGCGGACCGCGTCTGGACGGCCTGAGCGCCAGTGCGTGAGGGGACCCGAAAACCTCACCGTGCACGGACTCGTTCACCTCCAGCACGAAGGCCAGGGCGCGTCATGGCCTTCGCACCATCTGCTGAGGAGGGAGTCGATGACTCGGGGCGGGCGATCCCAGGGCCTGTTGCGGGCAGCGGCCATGGTGGCGTCGCGTCAGCCGCCGCGCGAGACAACCGAACCGCCCTGTGACGACACCGGAGGCGAGGACGACGCCGCGGAGGCGGGGACGACGCAGACCGCCTACGAGGTGGACGTCAAGTGCGGGGCGGCGCTACCGGTTGGTTTCGGCGTCCCGCACCGGTCATCGGCCCGCGTAGCCTGCCGTACGCCGTCGCAGGGCAGGCTGCGGCCTGGACCGCGGTGCTGGTTCCGCGCCGGCGGCAGAGGTCATCCGCGGGCCGGTTCGGTGTCCCTCATCGCCTGCGGCGAACGGGCGGCAGGAGTGGCGAACACTGCGGCCACCACCAGGGCGAGCACCAGGATCAGGGCCTTCCGGAGCCCGAAGTGCTCACCGAGGTAACCGAGGGAGGGCGGGCCCACCAGGAAGGCGACATAGCCGACCGTCGCGGCCAGCGAGACCCGGGCGGCGGAATCGGCGCCGGAATCGCCCGCCGCGGAGAGCGCGACGGGGAACCCGAGCGACGCCCCGAGACCCCACAGGACGGCGGCGGCAGCCGCTACGGCCTGGTTGTCGACGAAGATCACCAGGGCCAGTCCCACGGCCCCGACGAGCGCGCTCCCGCACAGCGCCGCCGCCCGCCCGAACCGGTCGACGAAGCGCCCGCCGACGAAGCGCCCGACGGTCATCGCCGCGGCGAACACCGCGTACACGGCCGAGCCCAGCGCGGCGTCGAAACCGTGACCGTCCACCATGACCAGCGGCAGCCAGTCGTTCGCTGTGCCCTCGGCCATGGCGAGGGCGAGGATGACGCAGCCGATGAGCAGCAGCGTGGGGTCCTTCCACACCGCGGCCCGCTCCGTGCCCGGCTCGCGGCGCTCGACGGCGGCGGTCCGTCGGCCCACCTCCGTGGGGACACGCCGGATCACCAGGGCGAGTGCGGCCAGGACCACCGCGGCGACCGCGGCGAGATGGACGACGACAGGGAAGCCGACCGCCGTCAGGCACATGCCGGCGACCGCGCCGACGACGGTGCCGAGACTGAAGAAGCCGTGCATGGCGGGCATGGTGGAGCGGCCCAGCAGCCGCTCCACCTCCGCGCCCTCGACGTTGAGGGCCACCTCGCCGCCGCCCATGCCGAGACCGAACAGACCGAGGCCCAGGGCGACGCCGAGGGCCGCGCCGGCGGCGGTCCCGATGCCGATCAGCGCGGCACCGGCGGCGATCGCCGACGTTCCGGCCAGGATGACGAGCCGGGCACCCCAGCGAGCCACCAGCGCGCCCGAGCACACGATGCCCGCCATCGAGCCGACCGAGAGCCCGAACAGGACCAGACCCATCTGCGCGGTGGAGGCGCCGAGCATGTCCCGCACGTCCGGCGTGCGGGTGACCCAGGAGGAGATGGTCAGGCCGGGGACGAAGAACAGGACGAAGACGGCGGTACGGCGCCGGGCGAGGACGGCGGTCATGGCTGGTGGCTCCAGATGTGCCAGAGGTGTCCCTGCATGAGTCTGTACGAATGTACACACTCTGCTGTACGCCTGTACACACTCTTCGCCGGTCGACCCATGGCAGATTGAGCGCGTGACCGGCACACGACGCGAGATTCCGAACGACCCCGGACGCAAGGAGCGCATTCTGGAGGCCGCCCTCGACGTGATCGCCGAGGGCGGTGTACACACGACCACCCATCGGAGGATCGCGGCGCGCGCACAGGTCCCGCTAGGCTCACTGACGTACTACTTCGACGGCATGGCGGATCTGCTCGCCCAGGCTTTCGCCCGCCTGTCGGACACCATGTCCCAGCTCTACCGGCGGACTCTGCAGTCCGCCGCCTCCACGGCCGAGGCCGAGGCGGCCGTCGTCGAGCTGATCTGCGGACCGGCCTACGCCACGGAACGCGACATGACCCTCATCTTCGAGATGTACGCCTACGCCAACCACAACGAGGCGGTGTCCTCGACCACCCGCACCTGGCTCGAACGCAGCAGGGACAGCCTCGCCCTGCACTTCACCCCCGGGGTCTCCCGTGCGCTCGACGCGCTCATCGAGGGGTGGCCGATGCACCGCGCCTTCGACGACGCCCCCCTCGACCGGCGCCTCGTCGCGGAGACCGTGCACGCGATCGTCACCGCCGACCCGAAACTCACCACCGACGGTCCCTGAACCGGCCCCCTCAGTGCACGACGTCCACGAGGTTCGGTACGACGCGGGTCAGCCGGACCACGCCCCACAGGATCAGTCCGGCGCCGAGCGCCTCGGGCAGCAGCCACCAGCCGGTGCGCACCGACTCGTCGAACAGGGCGACGCCCAGCAGCAGGCTCACCGCCGCGTCCCCGATCGTCAGCGCGGGCTGGGAGGCGACGAGCGGACCGGCCTGCAGCGCGTTCTCCAGGAGCATCAGCGCCGAGATCCCGGCGAGCGCGAAGCCGTAGGTCTGCCAGGTGGTGAGGAAGGCGGGCAGGCCCGCGTCGGCGAGCCTGCCGGTGGCCGACTTCATCAGCGCGGCGGTCAGCGCGTTGCCGATCGCGGCACCCGATGCCAGGGTCGCCGCGCGGAACAGCGGTGACGAGGAGGACCGTTCGAGCAGCACGGTGCCGGCCATGGCCCCCACGGTGAGGGCCAGGGTCGGGATCCAGCGCTGCATGGACGCCTGCTCCCGTCCGCCGGACGGGGCCGCCGAGGCCAGCAGGAGGGCCAGGCCGGCCACGACCACCCCGATCGCCCGCCATCCCTGCGGGTTCGGCCGCCGGTGCAGCAGCGGTATGGCGATCAGCAGGGCGAACGGCAGCTCCAGCATGAACAGGGGCTGGACCAAGGCCATGGGGCCGTTCACCAGGGCCAGCGCCTGGAACACCGCGGCCCCCGCGACACCGGCGATCCCGATGGCCCAGGGGGGCCGCCGTGCCAGGGTGAGCAGCAGGCGCACCCCGCCTCTGCCGGGCAGGGTGGACGCGGCCTTCCGCTGGAAGGCCGTGCCCGTCGCATTGCTGACGGCACCCAGGACGGCGAAGAGCACGGCGAGCACCATCATGCTTCCAGCATGCCGTGGCCGAGCCCCGCCCTGCTTCCAGCATGCCGTGGCCGAGCCCCGCCCTGCCTCCGGCAGTGCCACGAGTGCGCCCCCAGCCGCTTCCATCTCTCGCATACCGGTATGCCAATTCCGAGATCAGGACGCCTGAGATCATCCAAGGCCCGTTGGCCTCTGCGGTCAGGCCACCTGTCCACCGTGCAGCGCGGTGTAGACACCGCCTCGGCGCAGCAGCTCCTCGTGGGTGCCGATCTCGCGGATGCGGCCGTCGTCCATCACCACGATGCGGTCGGCGCCGCGCACCGTGGACAGCCGGTGGGCCACCACGAAGGTGGTACGGCCGCGCAGCAGGCGGGCCAGGGCCTGCTGTACGAGCGCCTCGGAACGGGTGTCCAGCGCCGAGGTGGCCTCGTCGAGCACCAGGACCCGCGGATCACGGATCAACGCCCGTGCGATGGCGAGGCGTTGACGCTGACCGCCGGAGAGCCGGGCGCCGCGCTCGCCGACCACGGTGTCCAGGCCCTGGGGCAGCGCGTCGACGAACTCCAGGGCGTTGGCGTCACGCAGCGCCGCGCGCACCGCCCCCTCGTCGGCCTCGTCCTCCATGCCGTAGGCGACGTTCTCCCGGATCGTGCCGTCGAAGAGGATCGACTCCTGCGGGACGACCGAGACGAACCGCCGGTAGGTGCGCAGATCGAGGCCGCTCATGTCGGTGCCGTCCAGGAGCAGCCGGCCGGCGGTGGGCCGGATGAACCCGATGACGAGATTGAGCACGGTGGACTTGCCGGCCCCCGAGGCGCCCACCAGGGCGACGGTCTCGCCCGGCACCACGTCGAGGGTGAAGTCCGCAACGGCCGCGCGGTCGGTGTCCTCGTAGGCGAAGCCGACCCGGTCGAACGCGACGGCACCGCGGACGGCGGTGACCTCCGTCCTGCCCTCGTTGTCCTCCAGTTCGGGCGCCTGCAGCACCTCCCCGACCGAACGCACCGACTCCAGCCCCTTGGTGATGACCGGTGCCAGGCTCGTCAGCGTGGTCGTGGAGTTGGTGAGCGTGGTCAGGAAGGCGCTCAGCATGACGACGTCACCGGGGGAGACGCCCCACACGCCGTAGTACGACACCAGCGCGGCGGCGGCGAGAACGGCCACGCCGATCACGTTGAGGATCACCCAGGCCAGCGAACCGAAGCGGCCGTTGACCAGGTCCAGGCGCATCCCGGAGGTGAGCAGCCGGCGCAGGGTGCCGTCCATGCGGTGCAGCGCCTTGCCCTCCAGACCGTGGGCGCGGGTGACCGGGATGAGCCGCGTCATCTCGGTCACCCGGGAGGACAGGGTCTCCACCTCGTGCCGGAAGTCCTCGTTGTGGGTCCGCAGCCGCGACCGCAGCCGGGCCACGAGTACCGTCGCGCCCGGCACGACGACCAGGAACACGGGCAGGAACTCCGGCGTGCGGACGGCGATGATCACCAGTCCGCCGGCCAGCACGGTCAGCGCACCCAGACCCTGCTCGGCGGTCTGCTGGACCATCTGCTCGACGGTCTCGACGTCCCGCACGACCTTGGCCTGGAGGACGCCGGCGCTGACCCGGGAGTGGTAGCCGATGGACAGTTGCTGCATGCGGGTGCACAGCGCGGAGCGCAGGGTGGTGCCCATACGGCGGACGCTGCCGTAGAGGAGTCGTACATACAGCACATGCAGTGGGTAGTTGACCAGCAGGATCACCATGATGATCACCACGGCCGTCCACAGCCGGGAGACCTCCCGGTGCTGCACCACCGTGTCGACGACCGAGGCGGTGATCAGGGGAAGGAGCCAGACGGGACTGTGCTTGACGGTGAAGACGAGGACTGCCGCCGCCAGGCTGCGCCGGTCGGCACGCAACAGGTAGAGGAGGGTGCGGACGGGATGTTCGCCCCGGTAGCGGTGGTCGAGCGGTCGTTCCGACGTCGATGTCATCGACGGTGATCCTCCCTGCGCGCCCGGCTTGCGGCAACCGCTTTCTGCCGGTCACCGTACACCGGCCGCCCTACGACCACATCTGCCGGTCACCGTACACCGGGCGCCCTACGACCACAGTGGTGCGGTCGACTGACCGATGCGGCTGGGGGCCGAGTGGGAGAAGGTGGGGGAGAGGGGCGGACGAAACGGGGAGCGCCCCGTCGTAGTCGTGATCCACTCCGCCGTCCGGAATGAGGCAGCCATGACACGACCAGAGGCCGAGGCCGAGAAGCGGATACTCGGCCGCATCACGGAAATGATCAGCCAGGAGAAGGACCTGCGTGAGCGCCTGGCGCAGGAGGAGACCGACGGGACGACCGAGCAGGCCCTCCTGGCACACCTGGAGACCGAGCTCGACCAGTGCTGGGACCTGCTCCGGCAGCGCCGGGCCAGGATCGCGGCGGGGCAGGATCCCGCGGAGGCGAACGTCCGCCCGGCGTCCGAGGTGGAGGGCTACCTGTCCTGAGGGCGGCACACGCCTTGGCCCGATGACCCCGGAGGGCGGCCGCCCCGCACCGCGAGGTGTCGCCCTCCCGGCCGCGCCGAGGACCGACCGTGGCCGGAGAGCGACTGGACTCATCGTTCACCAGTACCGATCGTCGTGGGAGAGGGACTGGACTCACCGTTCACCAGCACCGATCGTGGCGGCATGAACGATCATCGCACCGCGCACACCGGCCCCGTCGAACCCGCCCCCGTCCACGCGGAGGCCGCCGAGGTTCGCCGTTTCCGGGAGCGGCTCGGTCTGCCCGGACTGGTCGACGTGCACACGCACTTCATGCCCGAACGTGTCCTGCACAAGGTCTGGAACTACTTCGACACGAACGGACCGCTGCTCGGAGGGCTGGAATGGCCGATCACCTACCGGAAGGAGGAGGCGGAACGCACCGTACTGCTCCGGGAGTTCGGCGTTCGGGCCTTCACCTCGATGCTCTACCCGCACAAGCCCGGCATGGCGGCATGGCTGAACGCTTGGGCCGCCGACTTCGCCCGCCGTACCCCGGACTGTCTGCACACCGCGACCCTGTACCCCGAACCGGGCGTGGAGACGTACGTTCGCGAGGCCGTCGAAGCAGGCGCCCGGGTGTTCAAGGCGCATGTCCAGGTGGGGGCGTACGACCCGGCCGACGAACTCCTCCAGGGGACGTGGGGACTGCTGGCCGAGGCCGGGATCCCCGTGGTGATCCACTGCGGCTCCGGCCCCGCGCCCGGCAAGCACACCGGCCCCGAGCCGATCGCGCGGGTGCTGGCACGGCATCCGAGACTGCGCCTGATCATCGCGCACATGGGGATGCCCGAGTACGAGGACTTCCTCGGCCTCGCCGAGCGGTTCGAGGAGGTGCGGCTGGACACGACGATGGCGTTCACCGACTTCACCGAGCAGTTCATGCCGTTCCCCCGCAGCGCCCTGCCTCGGGTCGCCGCCCTCGGCGACCGCATCCTGCTCGGAACCGACTTCCCCAACATCCCTTACCCCTACGTGCACCAGCTCCACGCCCTGGAACGTCTGGACCTCGGACAGGAGTGGCTGCGGGCGGTGTGCCACGACAACGCGGCCCGGCTGTTCCAGCTGTGACCGCTCGCCGGGTTGACGGTTGGAGCGGTTGGATGAGCGGTGACGTTCGTTGCGACCGCTGGAGGTGTGGTGCCCGAGCCTGTGCGGGTGCGCGAACCGACCGACGTTCGCCACCGCTGAACTTCCGCCGGAACACGTGCCTGAACGGTCGTCCTCCCCCCGCTCAGTCGGCGCCCGGCTCCTCATAAGGGATGTTCAAGTGCACGACCTCGCCCAGAGTGCCGCATTCGTCGCCGCCGAGTTTGGTGAGCGGACGCAGCAGTTCGCTGCTGGGGCGGCCGTTGGCGAGGTAGCCCTCGTCCACGGCGGCATGGAGCACCCGACCGAAGACCAGAGTGCAGTTGCCCATGCGCAGGGTGGTGTGCGAACGGCACTCCAAAGCCACAGGGGCGGCCGCCACTCTGGGCGGACGCACACATCTGCTGGCCTCGCGCTCGATGCTTCGCAGTGCACCGGCGGCTGGGCGGGGTACGGCAGCCTGCGCAGCCCATATGGCGGATGCGCCATTACGGTGCTGACCGTCGACATGCTTCGCGCGGCGGCCCGCGTCAGCCGATCTGTTCGGCCAGGGCGACGATGATGCCTGCGGGGCCGCGGAGATAGCAGAGCCGGAAGATGGTCTCGTACTGCGCTACCTCGCCGAGGAGTTCGGCGCCGTGGGCGCGCAGGCGGGCGATGGTGTCGTCGATGTCGTCGACGGCGAACATGACGCGATGCAGGCCCAGCGTGTTGGGCGGAGGGTTCAGCGGCTCGGCGTAGGACGCCGCGGGGGCGTGGTACTTGGTCAGCTCCAGCTTGCTGTGGCCGTCCGGGGTCCGCATCATCGCGATGTCGCTCCGGACGCCGTCGAGTCCGACGGTGCGGTCCGCGAAAAGGCCTTCGATCTACGCCTTTCCTTCCAACTCCATGCCAGCTCGGTGAAGAAGACGACACCCGCGTCCAGATCGTCGACGACGATGGCGACGTTGTCCATCCGCTGAATGGTCATGTCTGCGAGCCTAACGACTCGATACCCGGTAGCGCGGGGTCGGCCGCGACATGACGACGGCGGCTATTGGGATCCGGCCAGAACCGTGTGGCTGAGAACCCGAGCTGCTGACTGGGGATAGCGGTTCGGCTACTGGTGAACGCCGATCTCCGGCAGGAATCGTCCGCATATCCTCCGGACATGGTTGATCAGCGCTCGGTCGACGTCGGTGAGGTCCGGCTGGCTTGTCAGATGTCGGGTCCTCCCGATGCTCCGTCTCTCGTCCTGAATCGACTGGCCAGGGGACTGCTCACTGCCGAGGTGGGCCAGGGCGGAGGCGTCGATGCCTCCGCTCGCGGCCCCTTCGTTCAGACGGGCCCGGGCGGAGTCCTGTGCCGTGCGGTGAACGGTGGCGAAGGAGCGGCTGTTCGGCGATGGTGCCGGCGGTGCCGAACGCCTTTGGGCGAGGGCGGCGGCCAGGGCGTGGGCCGGCGCCGACCACCGCACCCTGGCCATCGACCACGGCGCCCGCCTCGAAAACGGCGCCCTGACCGAACAACCTCACCAGGACAGAACCCTCTTCACGGCAGTTCGACGCTGATGAGGCCGCGCAGCAGCTTGCGCAGGTGGTCCGGCATGTCGATGTCGTCGGGGCTGAGCAGCCACTGGATCTGCAGGCCGTCGATGAACGCGATGAGGTCGGCCGCCAGGCCCGACGCGTCCACGTGCGGGCGGAGCAGATCTCGTCGTACCAGGTCGTCGACGGCCAACTGCATCTGTTGGCGCGTGCGTTCGTAGCGTGCGACGAAGTACGGGCGCGCCGGGTGGTCCGCCGCGGTCGCCTCGCTCGACAGCACGGCGAACAGGCTCACGATCAGCGGGTTGGCCTGGTTGTGCGCGAGGAGCCGGATCATGCTGGCGAAGTACTCCAGGCCGTCGTGGTTGACCGCACCCGACCCGAAGAAGTGCGCGTCGTCCTGGCGTTCCCGTTCCTCCAGAACCGCTTCGAGCAGCGACTCCTTCGTCGGGAAGTGATGCAGCAGGCCCGCACGCGAGACACCGCAGGCCGCGGCGAGCTGGACCATGCTCGCGTTGCGGTAGCCGACCTGCCCGAACGCGGTGAACGCGGCCTCGATGATCTGGGCACGCCGGCGCTCCCCCTTGGGGTAGTTCCGTGGGGCCGTCCCCTGACGCGCCGTCGCCTTTGCCATACGGAGATGCTAGAAGACTGCTGAAAATCTTTTGCGTTCTGGCCCCGGACCGGCTGGTCCGGGGCCAGTCTTGTGAGCATGCAGGGGGAATGGGCCGGGGAGAT